>JAGZRY010000208.1 GCA_018381425.1 Haemophilus parainfluenzae | reverse complement strand
GATTGTACTGGATTTTCCTTTGCTTGATACCAGAAATCAAGTGAATGGCGTTACAGGAAAATTTATAGCAGATTTGGTATTGCAGATACTTTCCTATGTAGCGCAGATAGAAAGAGAAAACACAAAACAAAGACAGGCAGAAGGAATACGTATCGCAAAGGAAAAAGGTGTGCAATTTGGACGACCAAAACATGATTTTCCAGAGCAATTCGAAGAAATTTACCAACTGTGGGAAATTGGAGAAATTAGTATGCGCGAGGGTGGACGTCGACTAAACACTCACCACACTACGTTTGCGAGGTGGATAGTCCGTTACCAACATGAAAAGGCATAAAAAGTAGACTTTTTGGACCAAAATGCAGACTTTCTACACCACTTCTAAACTTTGTTTTTTTGTACTGATTTAAGTGTAAAACAGCTATTTTTATCCAAAACTATCCTATACTAAATGATAACACACACGGCACAAAAAGTCTGCTTTTTGTGCCATGCACACTTCTGACATTTTAATCCTTTTATCCTAATGTGAATATCCTAAACTACATTGAAAAGGGGGGGAGAAAACGAGATAACGGCAAAACAAGAATTTCTCATAATGAGAAATCGGAAGTGCAAGCCAGAGAAACACCAGCTCATGGAAGTACAGGATTTGTCCTATCTGGTTTAAAACTTCCATAAATATGAAAAATCAAAAAGGAGAGAAATAAGATGAAGCAAAAATTAAAACGCATACTTGCCTGCGTTCTTGTTTTATGTATGGGCTTTGGTGTACAGTCTAATCTTGCTTTCGCACAGGAAAATGTAGCTTATAATACAGAAGATATATCAGATGAAGCTGATACAATGACAGACGGTACTAAAGATACAGACACAACGAGCAAAGATGATTTGAACACAAAAACAGAAGAGAATGTAGGCGATAGCCAACATTCTAAATATGGATTGACCGATAGAGAAGTATGGGAGGAATGTAATCAGTGTTCAAAAGATAATCCACATTTGATTTCTACTACAGCAGAATTAGATAAAGTTCGTACACATACCCATACAGAAGGAAATGTGACTACAATTACAGGTTATTTCAAATTAGTAAACGATATCGTTTTCACAGATGAAGATTATCAAGAAAATGGTGCTTTCTATAACAATGGCTGGGGATGGACTCCAATAGGCCATAACAATAAAACTTCTTATTTTAGTGGTGACCAATTTCAAGGGGACTTTAATGGTGATGATTATGCTGTAAAAAATATAAAAATAGAACGACCTGCTGGCTATTGGTATAATGGTTTATTTGCTGCACCAGGAGATAATGCTCATATCTATAATCTTAAATTAGAAGGCTTTACAATTCATGCAGATGGGGCAGGAGCTTTGTATGGACAATCGTACGCAACAAAAAAAGACAGTATGTTGGTTGAAAATATCACAGTAGATAATAGTTGTATAACAGGAATTAGCTCAGCTGCTAAATACTCGGGAATATTTGCAGCGTGTATTAAAGGGATGCATAGAAATATCACTATTAGTAATTCTACGTACAAGAGCGAAAGAGGTGCTTGGAAAGGTGGGTTTATTGCTAGTGAAATATTAACAGGTATGCTTGAAAATGTAACAGTCACTGACTGTGAAATGACACCATTTGCTTATACAGGAATGTTGATGCCTGGCATTGGAATGGATACAGTAATAAAAGATGTTGTTATCAAAGACAGTACCGTAAATATTACTCATCACGCTTGGAGTTATTTGATTTTTGAGGATTATCGCTCTAATTCAATTGGTCTCACACCTGTAATATCAGATGTTAAGATAGATGTTAACATACAGGGAACTACTGCAAATTTAAAAGGTGCAAAGACAACTATACCAAAGTTGAAAAATACAGATGTCTCTCCTATTCAAATGGACAATATAGATGTTCATGAGGTTTTAACAGATAAAACCACAAATTCTCAAAGTAAAGTAGATTTCAGTGTAGATACTAATGTTATTAGTATACCAAGTGATGCAGAAAAAAATATTAAAGCTGAAGAGAGATATATAGTGAGTCTAAATGGTGGACATATCCGACCAGAGACAGTAAATGAAGAAGGTAAACTCATAGCAGACAGAAGTGGATATGCCTTTGATGGATGGTATGAAAATAAAGAATTGAACGGAGATTCAATAGAAAAATTGAACTACAATACGTACTACTACGCAAAGTGGATTGAACTGAAAGACCAAAGCATTTCCATGGAATATGGCTCTACTAAGGAACTTCCGACAGTTTCAGGAGTTACGCTTTCCGAATGGACTTCCGCAGATGAATCTGTTGCGAAAGTCAAAAACGGAGAAATAAAAACTGTCAATGCAGGTAAAACCACCTTAACAGCTAAAGCGAGCACGGCAAGCGGTGGCACAGCAACTTTCACGGTCAATGTAGAAGTAACTCCTATGAGAATTATCTATGGTTCACCAGATGAAACAGAAGACGGTCGACCATATATTGTATATTCATTAAATGAAGACGGAACAGCGCCTAAAATCAGTGATATTTTAGGATTCTATCCGGTAAAAGAGAAACAAGGAGAATCCGGTTATGAAGCAGATACTTCTAAGCCAAAGATTACGCTTAACCCTGGTATGGGAGCAGACGGCGATGTGGAATATACCTATGTAAATGATGTTAGTAATAACAAAATTACTACTGATACTTTACCAATTCATCCAACTGTTGATGAAAATGGAAATCCTCATAGTATTCGTGTAGAAATGAAACTAAAGAATCCAAACTATCGTTTCACTACAATAGGGACAAATTGGCAACAAGGAGATACAATCACATTATTTGTTGCTTGTTATGAAGAAGGAATGAACGAAGTAGACATGTATCTTGAAGGGGAAAGTGAACCATTAAAAATCTTTGAAGAACAGGTTTATGAATATACAGGACAAGGAGTAGTGCCTACCACAAAAGACTTGACAACTTTATATACAAAAGGAAAGAATACAAGTAACACGATTACAAAATTCACGGTTCATTTCCATGCAGTAGCTGAAGATACAAAGTTTGCCGGTTCATACATAGAACAAGTTACAAATGACCAACTAACAAAAGAGGCTTTAGAAAAAATTGCACCTAGAGAATTAGGAGTATATTCATTTGTGATAAATGGTTACAACAAAGATACAAAGACTTATAGCTATGTATCACGCCGTTATAGTATTGTTAAGGGTAAACCGACAGGAAATCCTGTATTTGATGTCATTGAAAGCGGAAAATCCTTATTGGAAGTTCAACTGAGCGGAACAATGAAAAATAAGATTGGAGAAACCGTTGCAGGAACATTCACATGGGAAGATGGAAATCAAACAGTAGAATCAGGAAAAGCATATAAATGGACATTTACACCAGATGATACCAATCATTATGAGGTTGTTAATGGGGAAAGTATAGTATGCCCGATTCCTATGGAAGAATTAAACGCAATTCCAACAATCAATGCAAGTGATAAGACATTGACAGTTGGCGATACATTCAATCCATTAGATGGTGTTACCGCTTCGGATAAAGAGGATGGCGATATTACAGAAAAAGTGGAAGTATTAAGCAATGATGTAGATACTTCAAAAGCAGGAACATATACAGTAATATACAAAGTTACAGATAGTAAAGGAGCTTCTTCTACAAAAACAATCACTGTTACTGTCAAGGGAAAAGACACACAAAAGCCAACAATAGATGATAACAAGAAACCGTCTGCAACGGATACGGATAAGAAACCAGCAAGTACAGATAAACAGACAACGTCTAACAGCCCTAAAACTGGTGACAGCACGAATATGACAACATGGCTTGCGCTCATGTTCGTA
>JAGZRY010000207.1 GCA_018381425.1 Haemophilus parainfluenzae | reverse complement strand
CTTAGCAAAAGGCATTGATGTGTTTTTAGATATTGACTGGCAAGGTGCGCAGCAAATTCGTCAAAAAGTACCTTCTGTAAAAAGTATTTTTATTTTGCCACCGTCATTGCCAGAATTAGAGCGTCGTTTGGTTGGACGCGGACAGGATAGCAAAGAGGTAATTGCTGAGCGAATGTCAAAAGCAATCAGCGAGATTTCTCATTATGATGAATATGATTATGTTATTGTGAACGATAATTTTGAACAGGCATTGGCAGATTTACAAAGTATTTTGCAGGCGGAACGCTTGACCAAAGCTTATCAACAAACAGAAAATGCAGACTTAATTCATCAGCTACTAGCAAAATAAGCTTTAATTGAGTACAATATTTTCCCTTTATAGACATTATTTTTAACATCGGAGTAAAACATGGCTCGAGTGACTGTGCAAGATGCAGTAGAAAAAATTGGTAACCGTTTTGATTTAATTTTAACCGCCGCTCGTCGTGCGAGACAATTAGAATTACATCAAAGTGAGCCGTTAGTGCCGGAAGATAACGATAAACCAACAGTAATCGCATTACGTGAAATCGAAAAAGGGTTAATCAACCAAGAAATCATGGATGCAAAAGAGTATTTAGATGCGGCAGCTTCTCAACGTAATGAAGAAGTGGCTGTAGCGTTAATCGCAGAATAATCTCATTAAAGAGCGGTCAAAATTAAAGCTATTTTGATCGCCTAGTCTTTCTCTCTACAAAAAGTCAGGTGTCCTTTGGAATTGTTTGCAGATTTAGATCGAATTATTCAGGGGTATTTGCCCGCCGATAAAATTGAATTAATCAAACGAGCATTCGTCATTGCGCGAGATGCTCACGAAGGACAATTTCGCTCAAGTGGCGAACCTTACATTACTCACCCTGTTGCAGTAGCTTCAATTATTGCGGAAATGCATTTAGACCATGAAGCAATCATGGCTGCATTATTGCATGATGTTATCGAAGATACCCCTTATACCGAATCCCAATTAAAAGATGAATTTGGCGCTAGCGTAGCCGAAATTGTTGATGGTGTATCTAAACTAGATAAATTGAAATTCCGTACCCGCCAAGAAGCACAGGTTGAAAACTTCCGCAAAATGATTTTAGCGATGACTCGAGATATTCGCGTTGTCTTAATCAAACTGGCTGACCGAACCCATAATATGCGAACGTTGGGATCATTGCGTCCAGATAAACGTCGTCGTATCGCAAAAGAAACCCTAGAGATTTACTGTCCATTAGCCCACCGCTTAGGCATCGAGCATATCAAGAATGAATTAGAAGATTTATCTTTTGAAGCAATGCATCCTCGCCGTTATGAAGTACTTAAAAAGTTCGTCGAACAAGCGCGTGGTTCTCGTCAAGAATTGATTCAACGCATTTCTAATGATATTTCACAACGTCTTGATAATGTAGGCATTACAAATCGTATTTGGGGACGTGAAAAACATCTCTATAAAATTTACCAAAAAATGCGCACGAAAGATCAGAAATTCCATTCCATTATGGATATTTATGCTTTCCGCGTTATTGTAAATTCGGTGGATGATTGCTATCGCGGGTTGGGGCAAATGCATAGTTTGTATAAGCCTCGTCCGGGTAAAGTGAAAGATTATATTGCTGTGCCACGTGCAAATGGCTACCAAGCACTACAAACGTCAATGATTGGCCCTCATGGAGTGCCCGTAGAAGTTCATCTTCAAACTGAAGAAATGGAGCAGGTTGCCGAAATGGGAGTTACCGCTCATTGGGTGTATAAAGAAGGTGGTAAAAACGATAGCACCACCGCTCAAGTACGTGCACAACGTTGGTTACAAAGCCTGGTAGATATTCAACAAAACGTGAGTAACTCCTTTGAGTTTATTGAGAACGTAAAATCTGAATTTTTCCCGAAAGAAATCTATGTCTTTACGCCGAAAGGTCGTATTGTTGAATTACCAATGGGTGCAACAGCTGTTGATTTTGCTTATGCAGTGCATTCTGATGTGGGAAATCATTGTGTTGCGGCAGTAGTAGAGCATAAACCTTATCCGTTATCACAAGCTTTAGAATCTGGTCAAACCGTTGAGATTGTGACCAGTGAAAATACTCACCCAAGCGTTAGCTGGTTAAATTTTGTAGTGACGGCTCGCGCAAGAACCCGTATTCGTCATTTCTTAAAATTATTGCGTGCAGATGATGCTGTTCAGACGGGTAAAAAACAGCTAGAAATGGCTCTAAAACCACATTATCTCTCTGAGGTTTCTGAAGAGAAAATCCAAGCGCTACTAAATGAATTGAATCTCTCAAGCCTCAATGAGCTTTTTGAGGAAATCGGCGTAGGTAACCAAATGTCGAGTGTCATTGCTCATCAATTAATGGATGAGGCCATTGAAATTGATGTGGATGGTGTGTCTGAAAACACACAAAGTACGCTAACGTTAAGCCGAGATGGCGAAATGAAAGCGTCTTTCGCTCAATGTTGTCATCCAATTCCGGGGGATCCGATCGTGGCATTAAGTACTGCGAAGAAAGGCGTGGTTGTACATCATCAAGCTTGTTCTAATTTAACGTCAGGTAATACCAAAGATTTCACCGAGGTAAAATGGGAAGAGGCTGAAAGTGCGGTCAATTTTGATGCCGAATTACACATTGAAATGCTTAATGAACAAAATGTATTAGGTAGCCTCATGACAGCCGTCGCGACTTGTGAAAGTAATATTCAAAGTATTTGGACGGAAGAATTAGAGAATAATGTGCTATTAGTCATTATCCAAGTTGGCGCGAGAGATATCTATCATTTAGAAAACATTATGCGAAAAATCAAACAAATTACCAGTGTGATTCGTTTGAAGCGCAATATTAATGAAGTATAATGAGCACGCAACTTCTCGATGCCGTTCCTCTAACCACTTTATCTGGTGTAGGCGCAGCAATCTCCGATAAATTAAGCCGTATTGGAATTCATAATCTCCAAGACTTGCTTTTTCATTTACCTATCCGTTATGAAGATCGCACGAGAATTACACCCATTGCCGATCTTTGCCCTGAACAATATGCCACCATTGAAGGGGGTGTCCAAAGCTGTGAAGTAGCCTTTGGGCGTCGTCCTATTTTAACCGTAAGTCTCTCTGATGGAACGAGCAAGATTATGCTCCGTTTTTTCAATTTTAATGCAGGGATGAAAAACAGTTTTCAGATTGGTGCGCGCGTCAAAGCGTTTGGTGAAATTAAACGCGGGCGTTTTATGGCAGAAATTCATCATCCTGAATATCAAATCATACGGGATAATGCGCCATTGGTTTTAGAGGAAACGCTCACGCCTATTTATTCCACAACGGAAGGTTTAAAACAAAATTCATTACGTAAGCTAACCGATCAAGCATTGGCTTTACTCGATAAAATCCAATTAACGGAAATTTTACCAAATGAATTTAATCCACATCCTTTTAGCTTAAAGGAGGCTATTCGATTTTTGCATCGTCCGCCGCCAGATATCTCATTAGATATTTTGGAGAAAGGACAACATCCCGCACAGCAACGACTTATCTTTGAAGAGCTTCTTGCACATAATCTTGCGATGCAAAAAGTGCGGTTGGGTACGCAGCAGTTTTTAGCGTTGTCATTGCATTATCAAACCGATTTGAAGCAACGTTTTCTTGCATCTTTGCCTTTTCAACCAACGAATGCCCAAAATAGAGTGGTGGCGGATATTGAGCAGGATTTAGCGAAAGATTATCCAATGATGCGCCTTGTTCAAGGGGATGTTGGTTCGGGGAAAACATTAGTGGCAGCCTTAGCGGCCTTATTAGCGATTGATAATGGCAAACAAGTGGCTTTAATGGCGCCAACAGAGATTTTAGCGGAA
>JAGZRY010000206.1 GCA_018381425.1 Haemophilus parainfluenzae | reverse complement strand
ATATTTTTCACCGCACTTTGTAATGCGTTACTTTCTAATTGATTGGTCAGCCATTCATGTGCTGTGAGTACATGGAAATCACCGCGAGAATCACCTAAAGCCTCTTTATATTCATCACGATAAGAAAGCACAATAGCTGGATCTACGCCGACCAAAGGCACATTTAATTTGGCGACGCGATTTAAAAACTCCGCTTGTGTTTTAGCGGTTTTACTAAAGCGAGCTAAAAAACCTTTAATGTGCATGGCTTTGCCATTTGGTTTAAAAGGCAGAAGGATTGGAGCGAATCCTAATTTTTGAGTGAGAGCCACGAAATCCCGTACCACTTTGGCATCGTAATAAGAGGTATAAGGATCTTGTACGATAAAGAGCATATTGGTTTTTTCGACGGCACTGAGACCTTCCAATTCTTCTAATTTTTTGCCTTGATAGCCAATTTCGACTAATTGTTGTTGAAGGTTTGGCTCTGAAAGGAGAGGCAAATCAGTCATGCCCAGTGTTTTTTCAACCAAGCTTTGAGTAATTTTCAGTTTGGTGAAATAATTGAATAATGCTGGTTGTTTTGCCATATAAGGGGCAGCAACTTCTAAATTCGCCACAAGATGATCTTTGGCTGGGCGCAAATAACGACTGTGGTAGAAATGGAAGAATTTTGCACGGAAACTTGGTACATCAATTTTAATCGGGCATTGGCTTGCACAGGCTTTACACGCCAGACAAGTATCCATTGCCGCTTTTACTTCATGTGAGAAGTCATATTCACCACGCCATTTCTGCACGCTATTGCGGAAACGTTCTACAAGTGCGGTCAATTTGACTTGTGTTTTATGAAAATCTAATTGATCAGGCGATACGTTTTCATTGGCCATTAATCGCAACCATTCACGTACGATAGCGGCTCGTCCTTTTGGCGAAAATACGCGATTTTTACTCACTTTCATGGAAGGGCACATAATGCTGTGCTCATCAAAGTTAAAGCAAAGCCCGTTACCGTTACAGTTCATCGCGCCTTTGAATTCGTCTTGCATCTGAATCGGGATTTGGCGATCATTATCCGCACGCATCGGTGAGAGAATAGAATAGAGTTCCGCATCGCTATTAAGTGGCGCACAGATTTTACCTGGATTCAGACGATTGTTTGGATCAAATAAAAATTTCACATAACGCAATTCTTGCCAAAGTTCAGGTGTAAAGAATTTCTCGCCATAATGAGAACGTACACCTTTACCGTGTTCCCCCCATAGCAAACCGCCGTATTTCACTGTTAGCTCAGCAACTTCATCTGAAATTAGTTTAAAGAGTTTTACTTGTTCTTTATCGCATAAGTCTAAAGCCGGGCGAACGTGCAATACGCCCGCATCCACATGACCAAACATCCCATATTGCAGATTATGACTATCTAATAAGGCTCTAAATTCTGCAATGTAATCCGCAAGATGTTCTGGTGGCACACAAGTATCTTCCACAAAAGGAATCGGTTTGGCTGCGCCTTTCGCATTCCCCAATAGCCCCACCGCTTTTTTACGCATGGCGTAAATACGTTCAATAGAAGGTAAGTCAGAGCAAAGTTGATAGCCGATAATATGATCTTTGCCTTGTGCAATTTTTTCATCTAATTGCTGACAAAGTGCGGTCACTTGGCTGTCGATTTTAGCTTGATTATTGCCCGCATATTCAACAATGTTTAAACCAAGAATTGGATTTTGTTCTTCTTCTGTTAAAAGTTCTTTCACTGAATGCCAAATAATATCTTGCTTAGCGAGGTTCAGCACTTTGGAATCGACGGTTTCAACTGAAAGGGCATTGGCTTTCACCATAAAAGGCGCATTGCGAAGCGCGGCATCAAATGAGCTGTACTTCACATTAATTAAGGTGCGATATTTAGGAATCGGCAATAAATTGAGTTTAGCTTCGCAGATAAACGCAAGTGAACCTTCTGACCCCGTTAAAATTCGGGTGAGATTAAATTCACTTTCATCTTTATTAAAGACATTCTTAAGATCGTAACCGGTGAGAAAGCGATTGAGTTGTGGTAAATCTTGAATGATTGAGGCGCGTTTCTCTTTACAACGTTGGAAAATTGTTTGGTGTAACGTTTTACCATTTTCTGCAAGCGGGTAGTTTTCTAAAACATCGTCAGATTTGACCGAGCTTGTATCTAATATTTCACCATTCATCAAAACAGAACGTAATGCTAAAACGTGATCAGAGGTTTTTCCGTATTGCAATGAGCCTTGACCGGAAGCATCGGTATTAATCATGCCACCGAGGGTTGCTCGATTACTGGTGGAGAGTTCTGGCGCAAAGAATAAGCCGTGAGGTTTTAAAAATTGGTTTAGTTGGTCTTTTACTACGCCTGCCTGCACACGAACCCAACGTTCTTCTATATTAAGCTCCAAAATGCCCGTCATGTGGCGAGAGAGATCCACAATAATATTGTTATTAATAGATTGCCCATTGGTGCCCGTGCCGCCACCGCGAGGTGTAAAGGTTAAGTGAAGATATTTCTCTTTATTGGCTAATTTGGTGATACGTACCATATCGGCAACAGATTTAGGGAACAAAATAGCCTGTGGAAGTTGTTGATAGACACTGTTATCTGTCGCGAGACTTAAACGGTCGGCATAATTTGAGGCAATATCACCTTCAAAATGCTGTTTTTGGAGTTCGCTAAGATAATCACTTACCACATTATTAAGTTGTGGCACATTAGAAAGACGGGGCAACATAAAATCACTCACACATAAATAGAGAAGAAAGTGAATTTGATGATATATGAAGCTCAAAAAAAAGTCGATTTGAACAAAAGATATTTTTTGTTAGAATAGAAAACGGGTTAAAAATTAACCCATTTTTTGTGAATGAATGTTCATTTTAGGGGTTGTTTGTCTATAAAATGACCAAGAAGGGCAAAAAAAGTTTGATCTTTAATGTTTTTATAGGATAATAACCATACTTTTGAACGTTCCTTTGGCTATGGCAAAGGAATTGAATTTGTCAAAAGGATAAGTTAGGGCAAATTCAAAACCCTAGTTAAGCAATGTTTAGAGTGTTTCTTTTTGGTAAAGTTCACGATAAACAAGGAAACTTTTCTTAATTAATAACGATGACTAAATAGAGGACATCAAAATGAAAAAAACTGCAATCGCATTAGTCGTTGCTGGTTTAGCAGCAGCTTCAGTAGCTCAAGCAGCTCCACAAGAAAACACTTTCTATGCAGGTGTTAAAGCTGGTCAAGCATCTTTCCACGATGGTATCAAAGCTAATACTGTAGTTAACCCAACAAACGAATACTCTGAATTTGGTGCTGGTTACAACCGTAACTCTGTTACTTACGGTGTATTTGGTGGTTACCAAGTATTAAACCGTGATAACTTAGGTTTAGCGGTAGAATTAGGTTATGATGACTTCGGTCGTGTTAAATTCAAAGATGCTGGTAAAGTAGCATTCAAACACACTAACCACGGTGCTCACTTAAGCTTAAAAGGTAGCTATGGTCTTGGTGGTTTAACTTCTGCTTTAGAAGGTTTAGACTTCTACGGTCGTGCTGGTGCAGCTTTAGTACGTTCAGACTACAAATTCTATGACACAGCAACTGGTGCACGTGATCACGAAGAAGGTCGTCACAGCTTACGCGTTTCTCCAGTGTTCGCTGCTGGTTTCGAATATGCATTACCTTCATTACCAGAGTTAGCATTACGTTTAGAATACCAATGGTTAGCTCGCGTAGGTAAATTACGTACTCAAGATACTCACAATAGTTCTCAAGACTATAACCCATGGATCGGTTCTATCAACGCTGGTTTATCTTACCGTTTCGGTCAAGGTGCTGCTCCAGTTGTTGCACCTGAAGTTGTAAGCAAAACTTTCAAC
>JAGZRY010000205.1 GCA_018381425.1 Haemophilus parainfluenzae | reverse complement strand
GGAACAACGAGTAGAGCATACCCTTAGTAAAGTGAATGCAGCTTATGCGTATGTACTTGATTTGGTGATGGTAAACCGTAAATGTATGTTGATGTTTGCGGCAATCATTTTTGCAACCTTACCCGTGTTGTTTAAATCACTTTCAAGTGAATTAACACCAACGGAAGACAAGGGCGCATTTTTGGCAATCGGTTCTGCACCTTCTAACGTGAACGTGGATTATGTGCAAAATGCGATGGCACCTTATCAAGAGATTTTAACCAATACGCCAGAAGTACAGTTTGCGATGACGATTTCAGGAGCACCAAGCTCTAACCAATCTTTAAACGTTGTGACTTTAAAAGATTGGAAAGAACGCTCAAAAAGCCAAACAGCTATCATGAATGAGTTGAATGAAAAAGCGAAATCTATTCCTGAAGTGTCTGTACAAGGCTTTGCGTTCCCAGAAATTGATACAGGGGAGCAAGGTCCTCCAATTGGTTTTGTGATCAGCACATCACAAGATTACGGTGATTTAGCAAATGTGGCGGGTAAATTCTTAGAGGATATGCAAAAATCCAGCAAGTTCGTTTATACCAATCTCGATCTTAAATTTGATACTGCTCAAATGCGTATTAAGATCGACCGTGAAAAAGCAGGAACTTATGGCATTACAATGCAACAAATCAGCCGTACGTTAGGGAGTTTCTTATCTGCCGCAACTATTGAACGTGTGGATATTGATGGTCGAGCTTACAAAATTATTTCCCAAGTAAAACGTGACAATCGTTTATCTCCGGAAAGTTTTAATAAGTATTACATCACCGCAGCAAATGGTACCTCTGTTCCATTAAGCAGCTTGGTGACGGCTACATTGGAACCGCAACCAAGTACATTGCCTCGTTTCAGCCAGTTAAACTCTGCGGTGATTAGTGCTGTACCGATGCCAGGTACTTCAATTGGTGATGCGATCCAATGGTTACAGGACAATGCGAAAAATACGTTACCACAGGGTTATAACTATGACTTTAAAAGTGAAGCGCGTCAGTTAGTACAAGAAGGTAATGCACTTGCTGTAACCTTCTTACTTGCGGTAGTGATTATTTTCTTAGTCTTGGCAATTCAGTTTGAATCAATTCGCGATCCAATCGTGATTATGATTTCTGTGCCGTTAGCTGTAAGTGGTGCGTTATTAGCCTTAAATGCCTTCGGATTTGTAGGGATTGCAGGAACGACACTCAATATCTACTCACAAGTGGGTTTGATTACCCTGGTTGGTCTTATTACGAAACACGGTATTTTGATGTGTGAAGTGGCAAAAGAAGAGCAGTTAAATCATGGTAAAACGCGTATTGAAGCGATTACCGAAGCGGCTAAAGTACGTTTACGTCCAATTCTGATGACAACCGCTGCGATGATTGCAGGTCTTGTACCGTTGCTTTATGCAACAGGTGCGGGTGCGGTATCTCGTTTCAGTATGGGTATCGTTATCGTGGCGGGTTTGGCAATCGGTACATTGTTTACCTTATTCGTGTTGCCAGTGATTTATTCATATATTGCAAGTGAACACAAACCGTTACCAGTGTTTGATGAAAATGTAAAACCAATCGAAGGTCACATTAACGAACAACATTAATTGAAAATACGATAAAAACAAACCGCACTTTGATTTTTCAAGTGCGGTTTTCTTTTAGATATTAAAAAAGCGAACATGATGTTCGCTTTTTATTTTATGAAAGTGCGGTCAATTTTTTGATAGTTTTATTTATCCATTTTTATTTTTTGCTGCTTTATAAAGCTCCATCGCTTCTGGTAATAAGCGTTGTAAGTTTTCTTGACGGGATTCATCACTCGGGTGAGTAGAAGCTAACACGTCAAGTGTACCTTTAGAACCACCAGAGGCTTTAGCCATTTTTTGCCATAAACCAGGCGCAACTTGTGGATTGTAACCTGAGCGAGCCATTAGCATTAATCCAACTTCATCAGCTTCAGTTTCTGCACTACGAGAGTACGGTTTATCTAAAGCAAAGTCTTTGGTCAGTGCAACTAAATCAGTCATATCCGCACCTACTACGGCAGATAATGCTGTTCCACCAACTGCACCAGCAATAGCACTTATTGTGCCGAAGTTAGCTTTGGCTTTACCGTGTTCTTTTAGAGCATGCGCCATTTCATGGCCCATTACAACGGCGATTTCATTATCGCTTAGTTGTAAGGTATCCACTAAACCTGTATAGAAAGCCATTTTCCCGCCAGGCATAGCCCAAGCATTGAGTTCTTTAGATTTAATGACATTAATTTGCCAGTTAAACTCCAAGCCAGTCTCATTCTCTTGGTTAGCATAAGGCACCATTTTGTTAAAGACATGATGAATACGTCTTGCGGTATTTGATGTGGTATCAATCGCACCTTGTGAGCGAATTTTCCCCATTTCTTGTGTATAGCTGCTTGCTGCTTCTTGATTGATTGAGGCAGAATCCGCACAAGACGTGATAACCGCCCCTGCTAATACAGCAAAAGCAAAACTTTTGAGTTGTTTTTTCATGAATTACCCTTTTATTGAGATGGCTGATTATATGAATTTATTGCGTTTTGTCGATACAAAAAGATTGTTTTTCAATTTTGTACTATTATAATAGTGCAAATTTCATTCTAGGACTTTACTATGACAATAAAAAAATCTCCTTCTTTATTAGGCGGTGCCATGATTATTGCGGGTACCGCGATTGGTGCAGGTATGCTTGCTAATCCAACCTCGACAGCAGGTGTATGGTTTATCGGCTCTATTCTAGCTTTGGTTTACACTTGGTTCTGTATGACCACATCAGGTTTAATGATTTTAGAAGCCAACTTACATTATCCTACTGGCTCAAGCTTTGACACCATCGTGAAAGATTTGTTAGGTAAAGGTTGGAATATTATCAACGGTCTTTCTGTGGCTTTCGTTTTATATATTTTAACTTATGCTTATATCACCTCTGGCGGCGGTATTACACAAAACTTGCTTAACCAAGCTTTTGGTTCTGCTGAAAGTGCGGTCGATATTGGACGTACTTCTGGATCCTTAATTTTCTGTTTTATTCTTGCAGCTTTTGTATGGCTTTCTACTAAAGCTGTGGATCGTTTCACCACTGTATTGATTGTTGGAATGGTAGTCGCTTTTTTCCTTTCTACCGCAGGTTTATTGAGTTCGGTGAAAACAGATGTATTATTCAATAGTATTGCAGAAGGTGAGCAAACTTATTTACCTTATTTATTGACCGCACTTCCAGTTTGTTTAGTGTCCTTTGGTTTCCACGGAAATGTACCGAGCCTCGTCAAATATTACGATCGTGATGGTAGTAGAGTAATGAAATCGATCTTTATCGGTACAGGCTTAGCCTTAGTGATTTACATCTTATGGCAGCTTGCGGTGCAAGGTAATTTACCTCGTACAGAATTTGCACCCGTAATTGAAAAAGGCGGCGATGTATCGGCATTATTAGAAGCATTACACAAATATATTGAAGTGGAATACCTTGCAGTTGTGTTGAATTTCTTTGCTTATATGGCCATTGCGACCTCATTCTTAGGGGTAACGTTAGGTTTATTTGATTATATTGCTGATTTATTTAAATTTGATGATAGCGTATTAGGCAGAACAAAAACCACATTGGTGACATTCTTACCGCCGCTATTATTAAGTTTACAATTCCCTTATGGCTTCGTGATTGCTATTGGTTACGCCGGATTAGCTGCAACCATTTGGGCAGCAATCGTGCCGGCGCTACTTGCTAAAGCAAGTCGTCAAAAATTCCCAAATGCGACTTATAAAGTGTATGGCGGTAATTTTATGATTGGCTTTGTGATCTTATTCGGTGTGTTAAATATTGTGGCACAAGTAGGCGCAAACTTAGGATGGTTT
>JAGZRY010000204.1 GCA_018381425.1 Haemophilus parainfluenzae | reverse complement strand
TCTGAGAGAACGCCGTCATGCGGGAAGCTGTGGTGAGCTTGGTGTGGATATCCGTGTTGGTGATATCTGTTATATAGATTTTGGTGAAGCATACATTGCTGTTAGTGGTGTAATAATCAGTAATAAAAACACTCCCACACATATTAGTGGGAGCTGGCAGCTAGGAAGAAGATATGATACGGATTTTTATGGTGGAGTAAAATATCTTTGCTGCCTTATACATTATCTCACACTTTAATTATAAATGTAAAATAATCATCAAATACGGGATTTTTTCATCGTAAATCCTTACTTATAACTTCACGTTCAAAAAAAAGTGCACATTGTGCGTTATTCTTATTGACATAGCGCACAATGTGCGCTATAATATAGGTGTAAAGAGATAGAAGACAATATCAAGGAGAACGAAAATGAAAAAAGTATATGAAATTTTACAAGAAGAATTTAAAAAAAGAGGTGATGAGGCTTTAGTGGTTAGACTCATTGACAAATATGGTAAATGTTTCTTAGAAACCGATACCGATATCCGTACAGCATGCGGGCTTATCAGTGGAAGTACGTTGATTAAAAACGCAACATATATCGTTGAAAAGAACGAAGATCAGTGGAGCGACGCAACAAGTAATCTGACAATTAAATTATTATAATAGGGCAACCCCCTAAGGAGAGAAAAAACATGGCAAAACTTACACAGGAAATTATGGACAACATCTGCTCTTACATGGATGATGAAATCAGAGAACAAGTACATGGAGAGCTGTCCCCTTGCACACCAGAAGAATTTCTGAATAGGTATTTGGAGTTAGATCCTAGCTTCAACGAACTGCTTCAAAGTGAATTCAGTTACATCAAATTTTAATTAACACGAGGAGCGTTGCTGCTCCTCAATCTATCTATAGGAGGTAACTAATGAAAAAACAAGTGTCATTTCAGACGTTTTCATATTTTTATAAAAAAGCACAGCATTGTGCAGATAAAGAAGGTTTTGTTGAAGAGTCCATGTCTCTCGAACATAATGACTGGGCACTCGGGTATAGTGCAGAAGAGATAAACGATATCTTAAATTATATTTACGAATTAACGCACTGCAGTATAGCTGCTTTGCGTGAGAAGCTTGGTCTTACCAAAGTGGCGATGGCTGATATTTATATAAGCAGCAAACGCACGCTATTAGCATGGGAAAAAGGCGAACGAAAAATATCCGATATGGATAGATTGCTTATATCTTACACTGTATTTACTGATGTGTCTTATATATCCAATGATATATTGATCGTGTAAAGGAGAGGGCTATGGCAAGACCTAGAAAAGATATAACAGGTAAGCGATACGGAATGCTTAGAGCTATTTCTCCGACCGGTGAAGTCGATAAGAGCGGTAATGCTTATTGGAATTGTGAGTGCGACTGCGGAAATACTATTGTTGTATCGCTGCGAAATCTCAGAAATAAACAGACAAAGAGCTGCGGATGCCTTAAAACTATCAATGGTAAGAAACTCGGCACCATTACACGTAACCATTGTGTTGATGGCTCAGACCCCTACAAGCTATATGGTGATAAGCCACGAAAAAATAACAAAAGCGGTTATCGTGGCGTATCTCTTAATAAACGCACAAACCGCTATGCTGCGGATATAACTTTTAAAGGTAAACGATATCATCTTGGAGAATTTGATACAGCGGAGGAAGCGCACGATGCTTACTTAAAAGCAAAAGAGGAGTTGCATGAGCCATATTTAAAAGATTTTTTACATAGCAATCCAGAAGAGAAGAGCAAAGTTGAACGCATCGGCGTTATAAAAAAACCAAGAGGTACGCTTGTATACTACACACCTGAAAATAGATATATCAGTATTCCTGAACTAAGCGAAATAACTGGCGTAAGCCGTGTAAATTTATATTCAAGGCTGAATAAAGGGTATACCGGTGAAGAATTGTGGAGTACAAAGCGATTACCGAATAAAAGATCTGCCAAAATATATATTGATTATCATGGTAAACAAGTAACCTTTGCTGAGCTATCTACTTTGACCGGAATAAATGAAGGTACATTGAAACAACGTTATTATAATGGATGCCAAGGTGAAGAATTAACGAGCACTAAACGATTAACAAATAATGGTAAGGGTACGATCTGTGTTGATTATTATGGAGACCAGGTAACAATACCAGAATTATCAAGTATAACAGGTATAAATGACACTACATTAAGATATCGTTACGATAAGGGGTATCGAGGCGAAGAATTATGGACAGGGAAGATAAAGCAATATAAAAGAAAAATAAGCAAAAAAGCGAAAATATATGTCGAGTATGATGGTGAAATAGTGTCTTTATATGAATTATCAAAAAAAATTGGAATTGATTATGGTGTTTTATGGAAACGTTATTCTAAAGGCGCGCGCGGTTCACAACTCTTTCAAGAATTTATGAAAAAAGAAATTTTAGTGGATTATGAAGGTGAAAAAATAAATCTTAAGGAACTATCAAGTAGAACCGGAATTGGTTACAGCACCTTGCATAGACGTTATAGGAATGGTGATCGTGGAAAAGAACTTTGGAGAAATCTTCAAATTGAAATGGAAATCGATTATCAAGGCAAAATTGTAACTTTAAATGAATTATCAAAAATCACTAATATTTCATATGATACATTGCTTCATCGATATTCGAACGGCGATAGAGGCGAAGACCTATGGCGCCCAATATATAAAAGAAGTAAAAAGAAATAATCTAAACCCTGCCTTATCTGAATAGAGACAGGGTTTATCTTTTTTTAGACGCTTTTTTTCTCAATTCCTCAACTCTTTGCAGATATTCAGGATTTTCCGCGATAAACTTCTTGTGTATTTTTTCTTTACCTGATTTGTATAATTCGTATGCTTCTTCTGCAGTTGCTGCACTCCCAAGATAGTAGTATTTTCCCTGAAATTTTACTTTTGCATAATATTTATTACCTGCCCTCCGTTTATCGTATACTACTCCTGTAAAGCCTGTTTTGCTTTTTCTTGGCTTATTATAATCACCGACATATTGTAAGCCTGTATCCTTTACATATAACTTTCTGCGTTTATCATCCAATGAGGCTATATGTATGCATCCGCAGCTTTTTGTTTCTCCTCTAGTCAGTCCATCTGTTCTCGCTTCACATAGATTTCCGCAATCACAACGACATAGCCATACATAACAATCATGCTTTTTCTTGTCCAGTCGTTTTAGGACGGTTAGCTTCCCAAACCGTTTTCCTTCCAGCTGTTTGCTGATACGTTCACGTGTGATACATCCGCAGCTTCGTTTCACATCATGCCGCAGCGCATATGTTGTTGCATGGCAGCACTGTCCACAATCGCATTTGCATAGCCATTGGTATTCATTATGCTTGTTTTTACCATCCAATTTTATGACATATAATCTGCCATATCGTTTTCCTGTTAAATCATATTTTATCATAATAGTATCCACTCCATATATTACTATTATAGCAAAAAACCACTCACTCCTGAAGGAATGAGTGGTTTTTTTATGTATTAGACTTCACGCAGCGGACCAGCATATAACCAGATTTTACGGCCTCCGACATTTGCCTGTACTGAATTTGTAGGTACATCCACCGCAAGCACCTTAAATTTCTTGTCACACTTCCAGTAATCGCCTACACTGAAAACTTGTGACTTTGTTTTCTTACCGCTCTTATCGCATTTGGTAAGTGGTCCCGCCTGAATGGAGTTGCCACCGTTTCCGGTCATTTCCTCGCACCAGATGCTATCCATGTTGGCCAATACCTGGTCTACGCTATGCACTCCTGAAATGACGAAGTATTCTCCTTTATGCAAAATCTGATCAGGCTGTCCCGGTTTCGCAGGCTTGGAAGGTTTCTTATGTTCTGCAGGTTTGTTCCCTGGCTT
>JAGZRY010000203.1 GCA_018381425.1 Haemophilus parainfluenzae | reverse complement strand
TGCAAATTGGCTTTGTTTTTGACGTAATTGTTCACGTTGAGCATCACGTTGTGACTGCAATTGTTCCAAACGTTGACGAAGTTGCTCATTAAGCTCTGATGTTTCTGCTTGACCAGCATCTTCATAGCTGAAGTGATTTTTACGTTGCACCACATCCGCTAAAGCAAATACACGTTGTTGTACTTGTTTTTGACGTTCAACCGCTTGGGTTAAATCAGCTTTTAAGCGCTCATAGTTTTCTGGGTCACTTTGTAAGGTATTGGCTATTGGCTCTAATTGTGACAACGCAACGCCATGTTGACGAATAAAGCTTTCATCTTGCTCTGCGATGTCTAATTGTTCACGGCATTCTTCAATGCGATCAAGTAATTCTTCATCAGCAAGCAAGTTAAGCTGTGGCATTAACTTATTCAACAATTGCATTTTTTCTTTAGCATTATCCAATTTGATGCGAATTTGCTGTTCGGTGCTTGAGAATTGATTGAGCTCGCGATCAATTTCATTGCGTTCTTGATTGATTTCCGCCATCACCTCTTCAGGGTTTGGTTGGAACGCAAGGGCTAAATGTAAGCCAACAAATTGACTAAAATGTTCGTGTAAACGTTGACATTTTTGTACATCAAAGGCGATTTGTGCGTATTCTTCCGCAATTTCATCACGTTTAGCTTGTAATTCTTCTAAATGTTTTTCACGTGCAGCACGGCCAAATAATGGAATTTGCGGGAATTTTGAATAACGCAATTCACGATCAGACACTTGCACCACAACGCCCATTTCAAGTTCTTGGGCTGAAAGTACGCTGTCATCAAAGGCATTTGGATCACCTTCGATTAAATATAAATCGTCTGGACAATCTTCTAAATTAGCTAATTGTTCGCGTACCGTGTTGAGATCACGCACAACAATAGCATGGCGAGCTGGACCATAAAGTGCCGAGAAATAAGGTGCATCTTCAATTGGTACATCATCATACAATTCAGAAAGCAATACACCACCAAAACGTTCTGCAAGCACATTCAAGCAAGCATCTTCAGAACCATCTGGTTGGCTTAAACGAGAAATTTGCTCGTCTAATTGTTGACGTTGTTTTTCTAAATTGTCACGTTGAATAGTCAGTTCACGTTCTTTCACCAATTGTGATTGCATAAAATGCATCACATCTTGGCTATGCTCGAAGGTTTCACCACTTTGCTCTTGTAAGCGTTCTAAAGCGGCTTGAGCAGTTAACCAAGCCGGTGCTTTACGAGCATTTTCTTCGTAAAGTGCGGTCAAACTTTCACGTTTTTGACGCAAAGTTGAACGGTTTTCTACTTGCTCAGCAAATTCTTCATTCAAACTTTCAATGAGTTCTTCTTGTTCAGCGTGGTATGCTTCAAGTTCATCAGCAGTTTCTAAAGATAAATCAGCACGTTGATTAAAATCAGCCAATAATTTAACCGCACTTTGTTGTTGAGCATAGCGCTGCTCTAACTCATGTAATTTTGCGCGTAATTGCGGGGTTTGTTGTGCTTGAATTTTTTGCGTTGGATATTCACGCAATAATTCTTTAGCACTTTCCCAAGCACTTGAACGTGGCATATCACCAGCAATTTTACATACCAACTGATAGGCTTTATCAAATTGTGATTTAGCCGCTTCAGAAATAGACATTTTATGTTCTAACTCAAGCACTTGCTCGGTAAGACTTTCTGCATGGACAGCAAACTCTGCTTGGTAATCTTCCGCATTTTTTACGCTCAAATCCGCTAAACCACATAAGGTTTTCGCTTTTTCAAGTGCGGCAATTGCTTGTTGATATTGCAATGCACGGGTTTGTTGTGCATCTAATGCTTGTTGATAATCCGCAAGTTGCGCACGTACTTGGTCAATTTCAAGTTCTGTTTGCTCAAATTGTGCTTGGCTTTCTTCAAGCTGTTCGGTTGCGGTTTCCACAACCATTTTTTGTTCTTCTAATTTTTCTGTAAGTTCAGCCACATCTTCTTGATAACGCGACACTTTTTCTTGATGACGTAACGCATTTAATACCAAGTTCAGATGATCCGCCGCACTTTGGTGATCGACTTCTAAAGTACGTTCATTTTCTGCCAATTCAGCTGCTTCACGGCTTAAATCAATTAGTCGATGTTGCGATAATTCTTGCTCAGCTTTTGCTTTATACCAATCACGGCGGAAACCTAAAGCCGCTTCGATATTGCCACGACGTTCATTGGCGTTACGCATATAATCTGATGCCACATAATTAGTGGTTTCGGTGATTAAATGTTTGAATAAATCACGGTCAGATTGCGTAACTTTAATTGCCTCAAGGGTCATGCGGTTTTCACGTAACGCACTTTCCATATCTTGGAAGGCTTTGCGCACACCAAGGTTTTCTGGCAATAAGTAATCACGTAAAGAACGAGTAATAGCGCTGGAAATACCACCGTATAAAGAAGCTTCGATTAATTTATAGAATTTGCTACGGTCTGAGGCACTACGTAAGCGTTTTGGAATAATACCTAAATCAAACATCATGCCGTGATAATCAGTGATGGAATGATATTGTTTAAATTGCGCACCAAGATTTTCAATTTTGTCTTTTAATTCATTTAAATTGAGTACACGCGCTTGACGCTCACCGACTGTTTCAGTGAAAAGTGAGGTCGGATTTAAGGATAATTCTACACCTTGAATCGAGAATGTTTTTAAATCGACTTTCTTATCACGACCTGCGATTTGTTGCAGACGCACACCTACGAGAATTCGTTGGTGACGTGAGTTGATGGTATCCAATACTGCGTAACAAACGCCCGGACGCAATTTACCGTGTAAGCCTTTATCACGAGAGCCACCTGTCGAGCCTGCTTCTGTGGTATTACGGAAATGCAATAAGGTTAAGTCTGGAATTAATGCAGTGACAAAACCCGCCATGGTTGTAGATTTACCGGCACCATTACCACCAGAAAGTGTGGTCACCAATTCATCCAAATCAAAGGTACGGGCAAAGAAACCATTCCAGTTAATTAAGGTTAGTGAACGGAATTTACCACGTTCTACCCCATTATGTTGGTTTAATACAGGAGCAATAAATTCTTCTTCAACCTGTTCGGTTGATTGCTCAGGTTCGTCTTGATAGATTTCGTTTTCAAGTTCTAATACATCAGACATTATTCTTGTTCTCCTGCATCATCAAATTCTTCATCAATTTCGACCGCACTTTCTTCATCATCGAGGTCATCAGCATGGCTTGCCGCTTTTGCTTGTTTTTCCAATTCTAGGGATTGCGGTGTTGCCGCTTCCCCATCACGAATTAAGCGAGCTTGTGCTTCTAACGGGTCATCGCCAGAACGTACTTCAGCTCCAAAACGGAAAACTGATTCTGAAATAGTAAATTTACCGCTATGCTGTTCACCTACTGTATGAATCATGCCTAAACGGCGTAAACGGCCGATCGCCGCGCGTACTTTTTCAGCTAATTTTTGCTTATCTAAATCTGAACCGCTAGAACGTTGATTGACGGCTTTCAATAATTTGCCTTCGTCTGCTAAATTTAGTAATTCATCATAGACTTCTTGTGTACTGAAGATACCTTGCTGTGCCAAACGTTCTGGACTTAAATACAAATAGCAAAGCACTTTCCCAACCAACATTTCTAATTCGGAAAGCACTGAACGGGCAATTAAGGTCGTTGCTTTCGGACGTAAATAGAAAAAGCCTTCCGGTGCGCGAATCAATTCCACGTTGTAGCGGCGATAAAAGCCATCCAACTCATTTTGGAAATCCATCAAAAAAGCATGATTATCTAATTGATCTGTGCTGATATGGCGACCTGAACGCAATAAGCTGTCCACTGCCGGGAAAATAGGATTTGCAATGGCATTTGCCAATTTCGGGGAAATTACATCTTGAATATCTGTCATGGTTAATTTCTCATTTTATGAATTCGTTTTTGG
>JAGZRY010000202.1 GCA_018381425.1 Haemophilus parainfluenzae | reverse complement strand
GGTTTATCACCTCAAGAAATCGCTCAAACTGAACAACAAGGATTTACTGAAATTTTATTAGGAAAGCGTGTGTTACGCACAGAAACGGCCTCTTTAGCGGCGATTAGTGCGTTGCAAATTTGTTTTGGAGATTTGGGATAATGATGGATTTACAAGGGCAATTTTTAATTGCGATGCCACAGTTGGAGGATTATTTCCAAAATACTGTGGTGTATATGTGTGAGCATAATGAGCAAGGTTCGATGGGCTTAGTGATTAATCAACCCACCGATTTAAGCATTGCTGAGTTGTATTCAAAAATGAATTTTATGATGAAAAATGACCGCACTTTTAGCAATGAACTTGTGCTTGCAGGTGGGCCGGTACATTCTGAGCGTGGTTTTATTCTGCATAAGAAAACCGCGAAAGAATTTGAGCATAGTTATAAAATTACTGATGAGATGTATCTCACCACATCGGCTGATATTGTGGAAACCTTTGGTTCAGAGGATGCGCCCCAAAAATATCTTGTGGCACTCGGTTGTGCCAGTTGGACAGCGGGACAGCTAGAACAAGAGATTGCAGATAATGCATGGCTAGTCGCGCCAGCGTCAGACACTATTTTATTTGAAACCATTTATGAAGATCGTTATCCCGCCGCGAATCAATTATTGGGGATTAATCCTCATAATTTTGTCTTTTCACAAGTAGGGCATAGTTAATGGGCATCACGGCAATCGCATTTGATTTCGGCACAAAAAGCATTGGTTGTGCCGTCGGGCAAAGTATTACGGGGACGGCGCAAGCCTTACCTGCATTTAAAGCGCAAGATGGGATTCCCAATTGGGATGCCATTGAAAAATGTTTAAAAGGCTGGAAACCTGATGTTATTGTGGTGGGATTGCCTTTAAATATGGATGGCACCGAGCAAGATTTAACACTTCGTGCTAAAAAATTTGCCAATCGCTTAAATGGTCGTTTCGGTATCAAAGTCGAACTGCAAGATGAGCGCTTAACGACAGTTTCTGCTCGAGATGAAATTTTTCAGCGTGGTGGTTATCGTGCTCTCAATAAAGGTAAAGTAGATGGAATTTCTGCTTGCTTGATTTTAGAAAGTTGGTTTGAAAACTATTTAGAATAAGTCAAAAATAAACCGCACTTTAAGGTGCGGTTTGTTGTATTGATAGGTTTATTTTTTTATCCAAATCAGATTCGCCATTCTTCCTGTTTTGCCATCTCGACGATAGGAAAAGAAGGTTTCCTTTTCAGTGAATGTACAATGGTCACCACCGTGAATTTCGGTAATACCTAATTTGTTGAGGCGTTGTGTGGCAATTTGATAAAGATTGCCGAGGTATTTTCCTACTTCATTCGGATCGGGTCGAAAAGCTGTTTCTGCAATCGGGTCAAAAGCCATAAATTGCTCAATCACTTCTTTGCCAACTTGGAATGCATTGGGGCCGATAGCTGGGCCAAACCACGCAATAATCTCTTCGGGGGCAGCTTGAAAACATTTTACTGTTTCTTCTAATACACCATCACAGAGTCCACGCCAGCCCGCATGGGCTGCTGCCACTTCAGTCCCTTGCTTATTAGTGAATAAAACCGGCAAGCAATCAGCCGTCATCACCAAGCATACTTGGTTCGGTTGATTGGTGTAAACTGCATCAGCCTCTAAATTATTACCCTCATAAGGCACCGTAATTACACGAGTGCTGTGCGTTTGAGTTAAAAACAACGGGAAATGTGGCAGATTAAATTTTTCGACCAATAAAGTGCGGTTAGTTTTGACCGCATTTTTATCGTCTTCGACATGATCACCCAAATTAAAACTATCGAAAGGAGGCAGGCTTACGCCGCCTTCTCTTGTGGTGGTAAAAGCTTGGATATGTGGTGGAACATTCCAGTTTGGAATAATGGTTTTCATCTTAATAATCCAATTCGTCTTTATGTTCGAGGTAATCCGCTTTTAAGGCATGCAGTAATTCGACAAAGTCATCCGGCAATGGCGCATACCACTCCATCATTTCTCCCGTAATCGGGTGAGCTAAACGCAACATAACCGCATGTAAGGCTTGGCGTTTAAAATTGCGTAGCACCTCAGTGAAGGCTTCGCTTGCATTCTTAGGTGGGCGAGGACGGCCTCCGTAAGTTTGATCACCTAATAATGGATGTGCGATATGCGCCATGTGCACACGAATTTGGTGAGTACGACCCGTTTCTAAACGTAAGCGTAAGCGGGTGTAATTACGGAAATTCTCCATAATGCGATAGTGCGTAACCGCCGGTTTACCCATTGGATGAACCGCCATCAATGTGCGTTTTGTGGCATGGCGAGCCATTGGCTGATCTACGGTTCCACCTTTGGTCATAATACCACTGGCGACGGCTTCGTATTCACGAGTGATCTTACGTTTTTGTAAGTCACGTACGAGTTTGGTTTGTGCTGGAATGGTTTTGGCAACAACCATGAGACCTGTCGTATCTTTATCTAAACGATGAACAATCCCTGCGCGCGGTACTTCAGCAATAGGTGGATAGTGATAGAGTAGCGCATTAAGCACGGTACCATCCGGATTGCCTGCACCAGGGTGAACCACAAGATCTTTAGGTTTGTTAATCACGATAATATCGTTATCTTCATAAACGATATTGAGTGGAATATTTTGTGGCTCAAAACGGTTTTCATCCTCCACTTCTACCGAAATTTCGATTTGCTCGCCGCCATAAACTTTTGCACGTGGAATATCGGCAATTTCACCGTTCATTTTTACCTGTTTTGCTTCAATCCAGGTTTTTAAACGCGAACGGGAATATTCAGGGAACAACTCTGCGAGGGTTTGGTCTAAACGCTGTCCCATTTGTTCGGGCTGAATTTCAGCCGTTAAGGTCATTTGTGGCATAAAAAATCCATCTAAAAATTTAAAAAGTTGGCTTATTGTGTAATGTTCTATACAATATTCGTTAATTGTAACTTATTTATTGATTTTCGTAAAAATTAAGGAAAAAAGAATGCGTAAAATAAAATCTCTCGTGCTTATTGCACTTACCTCATTCGCTATTGCAGCTTGTAGCAGTGGTAATAAAGAAGTGGAGCAAGCTTCTGTTGATGAGCTTTATGCAAAAGGTGCGGCTGCATTACAAGAAGGAAGCTATTCTGACTCGATTCGTTATTTAAAAGCAGCGACAGAGCGTTTCCCTGGTAGTACTTACCAAGAACAAGCAATGCTTGATTTAATTTATGCAAACTATAAAACACAAGATTACACAGCAACGTTGGTTACCGTAGATAACTACTTACAGCAATTCCCTCAAAGTCCAAACCGTGACTATGCAGTGTATATGGCGGGTTTAACAAACTTAGCAACTGCCGATAACATGATCCAAGATTTCTTTGGTATCGATCGTGCAACGCGTGAAACAACTTCAATGAAAACGGCGTTTTCTAACTTTCAAAGCTTAGTGCGTGCGTTCCCAAATAGCCCATATTCACAAGATGCGGTAGCACGTATGGCGTATATCAAAGACTCATTAGCACGTCATGAATTAGAAATTGCGAAATTCTATGCAAAACGTGATGCGTGGGTTGCGGTATCAAACCGTGTAGTGGGTATGTTGCAACAATATCCGGATGCAAAAGCGACTTACGAAGGTTTATTCTTAATGAAAGAAGCATACGAGAAAATGGGTTTACAACAATTAGCGAACCAAACTCAGCAAGTTATCGATGCGAATAAAGATAAACAATTTGCGGAAGTGAAAAAACCGGAAGAATCTGATTTAACTCAACCAGTTAAAAAATAATTCTCGTCCCTTGTGGAACGAGCTTGAATAAGCAAAATTATTCAAATAAAGGCTAGTCAAACTAATCAAATTGAGCTAGTATAAATTTAAAAGATTTCCTGGGGTGTTCGTGGATGGGTTATGTCCCTGAGCCGATACTTAGAACTTTATAAATCGGTTTCC
>JAGZRY010000201.1 GCA_018381425.1 Haemophilus parainfluenzae | reverse complement strand
ATAATATTCTGACAGAGAGACATCTCATGCATGATTTTCTCCTTAAAATAAAAAAGCAGTCTGTTCCAATTCTACTCTTTTTTGATGTTTATTTTCAGCTTTCCTATGTTTCGCTGTTCGATATTTAAACATTATTTGAAAAATTTTTACTGGTACTCGTGCTAGACATCATTTTAGCGGCACAAAATTAATGCCACTGTGCTCCAATAAAGTGTTCATTAAATCATTATTTTGCTCAAAGTGACTACATTTGCCTTTGAGCTGAATTAAGCGAATTCGTAAATGAGCCAATTCATGGATCCGTTTTGACACTTCTCGAATATGTCGATCTAGCAGCTCATTGATTTCTCTTTCCTGCTCTTGAGTAGCACATTGAGGATTGAGCAACATTTTGATTTCTTTTAGTGAAATATCCAAACTACGGCAATAACAAATAAAAGAAAGTTGTTTCAAATGCTCTTCCGTATAAACGCGAAAATTACCGCTCGTTCGCTTGGCGGGTTCGATTAATCCTTGCTTTTCATAGAAACGTACGGCTTCCACCGTACAGCCAACGATATTGGCTAATTGACCAATTTTCATTTTTTATTAAATTACACTTGACTCTGAAGTTACTTCATATTTTACACTTTATCACAGTATTCACATGTTAGAAAAGGAGAACTTCCATGAAAAAAACAGCATTGTTTATTACTGCACTATTCGGTGCTTCACTCGCTAATGCGCATAATGTTTGGTTGGAGCCTGTTAAGGATGCAAAAGGGCAATATGTGGTTAAATTTGGTCATGAGGAAACTGAAACCTATCCTCAAAGCAAATTAAAAGCAGTACGCCTACTCGATGCTAAGGGCCAATTGCAAAATGCCACAGTGAACTTTAAGGAAGGCGAAGCACACTTTGCCGCACCTGATGCAGCCATCGCATTTATTCGCTTTGATAATGGTGTTTGGTCAAAATTACCAAGCGGTAAATATGTCGAAAAAACCAAACAACAAGCACCTGAAGCTGTACTTAGTGTTAACCCGATCAAATTCGGTAAAGCGATTTTACACTGGGATGCTCAAGCAAATAAATCACACAACATGGATTATGAATTAATCCCTCAAAGTGAACCAAAAGCAGGACAACCACTCGATATTCTCGTGTTAGTAAAAGGTAAACCTGTACAGGGCATCAAAGTAGGTTTAGGCGAAGATCACCCATTCAACTTAACCAATGAAAAAGGTATCGCACAATTCACCCCTAAAGCGGGTTATAACAAAGTTTGGGCTGAATTTGACGAGCCAGTTAAAGAAAACCCTGACTATACCGAACGCAGTGTTGAATATATGCTGACTTTTGATGCGAAATAATGAAAAGAGTTGTATTTTTAACCGCACTTTTCACCTGGCTGTGCGCGCCATCAGCATTGGCTCATAGTTTGCATGTTTTTGCACAATATGATGGACGCACAGTCTCTGGCAAAGCCTATTATTCCGATATGACTCCAGCGGCAGAAACCTATATGGAGATTTTGCAAGCTGGCCAAGACTCCCCTCTATTGGAAGGCAAAACAGATCGAGATGGGCAATTTGCCTATCCGATCCATACCACTGCCGAAGGTGCCATTAAAGTAGTGATAGAAGGTGAAGAAGGACATCGAGCCTCAATTGTTGCCAACAGAGTATCCGCGCAAACCACAAATAATAGCGACAATTCGTTGATGTTGGTACGCGAAGATATCTCTAAATTGAAAGACAAAATTTACCTGCACGACATTATTGGTGGTATTGGTTATATTGTCGGTATTTTTGGCTTATGGGCATTAGTTCGTGCATCAAAAATGACGCGTGCATCACAATCTAAGGAAAGATAATATGCATTTATCGGAAGGTGTACTACATACGCCAGTCTTACTTGATGGAGCGGCTGTGGCGTTAGTCTGCGTAATGATTGGTCTGAAACGCCTTAATTCTCAGCAACTCCCACTAACAGCATTGTTTGCTGCTGCTTTTTTTGTTGCGGGTACCATTCATGTACCAGTTGGCATTGGCAGCGTGCATCTCATCTTAAAC
The DNA here is from genome assembly GCA_018381425.1 of Haemophilus parainfluenzae. Lineage (GTDB taxonomy): Bacteria > Pseudomonadota > Gammaproteobacteria > Enterobacterales > Pasteurellaceae > Haemophilus_D > Haemophilus_D parainfluenzae_O. The sequence goes on along the minus strand of JAGZRY010000201.1, from coordinate 1,902 downwards.
GGCATGGCCGGCCTGTTTCTCGGCTGGGCCGTTTTCCCTGCTTTTTTAATCGCATTAGTATTACAAGCCCTGCTCTTTTCCTTCGGGGGATTTGCCGTATTAGGTGTCAATTTATGCGTAATGGCATTACCTGCCCTTCTCGTACATTGGCTATTTGCAAAAAGACTTGAAAATGACAACTCCCGTCGTACTCAAATTGCAGCAGGTATTGGTGCAGGTGTAATCGGCGTTGGCGGTTCAGCTTTGCTCGCCTCTTTAGTCTTGGCTCTAGATGGTGGTAAAGCCTACAGCGATCTGATCATGCTGCTGGTAATATCACATATTCCAGTGTTTATTATCGACAGTATCGTCAGCGTCGGGGTGGTCTTATTGTTAAACAAAATGTATCCAACAGCGCTCAGTGTGGTGAAATGAATTTTCTTGCTATTTTTCAACCGCACTTGCGATTAATTTATGTGTTTTTGTGTGGACTTATCGTCAGCACAATGACACATATTTCAACGCTTATTATCCTTAATCTGATCGTATTCAGCGGATTACTTATTACGCTAATTCGCTATCAAAAATCCCTTGCCGGTTATTTCAAATATTGGCTAAAACTAAATCTCTTTACTCTACTCGTTTGGTTAACCTTAAGTTGGAAAATCACCGAGCAAGATTTAGCATTAAATCCAATGGGTATTCAGCTCGCGCTACTCATCACACTACGTTTCAATTTAATTTTAAGTTTAACTCGCCTCTTGTTAATTGATATGAACGAGAGCCTTTTATTGCAAGCATTGTGTCGCTTACCGTTGCCAGAAAAACTACTTCACCTATTTGTTCTGACTGTACGTTATATTTCTGTACTGGGTGATGTACATAAAAAAATGGATATGGCGATGCGCGCGCGCGGATACCAGCCAAAACTTAACGGCAGAACCTTATTTATCGCCGCGCAACGTGTGGCATTATTATTAATTCATGCACTCGTTAAAGCAGAAAAAACAGAAATGGCGCTAAAAGCACGTGGCTTTCAGCTGCATGATGTTAAAAAAACACAGGATAAATCTTGATGAACGTCCTTGAAGTCAAACAATTACAGATCATGCGCGACCAACGCATGATTATTGATAACCTTTCTTTTGAACTCCCTGAAGGTCATCGTCTTTTTTTACAAGGCGATATTGGTTGTGGGAAATCAACCCTATTACACTGTCTATTAGGCTTTATCCCATACCAACAAGGAGAGATTAGCTGGTTCGACAACACCTGCCGCCAAGAAAAAGATTTTGTACCACTACGTGGAAAGGTCGGCATCTGTTTCCAACACGCGGGCGATCAACTTTTTGGTCCAACCGTACTTGATGATGTGGCGTTTGGTCCACTTAATCAGGGCTTGAACAGAAATGAAGCCTATCAAATTGCATTACAGCAACTAGAACGTCTGAATATTGTTAGGTTAAAAGATCGCTCAGTAAATACCTTATCTGGTGGTGAACAGAATTTTACTGCGCTAGCCGGTGTTCTGGCGATGCAGCCAAAAGTATTGCTGTTAGATGAACCAACCAATGGACTGGATGCAAAAAATATCGCCAAACTGACCGCACTTTTACGTGAACTACAGTTACCGATGCTTATTGCCTCACATGATTTACGCTTTAGTGAAACACTTGCGGATTCCTGTTTGTCTTTAGCCACAGATAATGATGGCTAAATGCATTCATAATGCGTAAGAAAATAATTCAATAAAAAAACGGGCGAACCATTAAGTTTGCCCGTAATTCATTTATGACGCTAATCAAGCCACAAGTGCGGTTTCTTTTAAGCGATTTTTTAATCTTGCGTATTCAGTTACCACATAGCGTTCAGCCCAGGCTTGGTCTTCGATTTTATCAATACGAACCGCGCTGTATTTGTATT
>JAGZRY010000200.1 GCA_018381425.1 Haemophilus parainfluenzae | reverse complement strand
CTAAAATTAAAAGGACTGAGTCCGATACAATATCGAAAACAATCCTTTAAATAACAGTCTAACTTTTTGGGGTCAGATCAAATTTGACCGCACTTTTTTCTTAAACCTCCCACCAAATTAACGCCCATTTGCGTTGTCCGTGTTTTATCGGTTCATTGTTTATTTGTTTTTGTTGATAGAATTGAGCCAAATTTTGTTTTTCTTTTTCGGTGAGATTGCCGAGAGAAAACTCCACAGAATTTAATAAATCCTCAAAGGTTTCACCTTGGAAATGGCCTGATTCGGTTTCAATAAAACTCACATTCGCGTGAATACCTTTTTGGTAAAGACGATTGACTAAATAAATATAAGTCGGAAAGCCCACATCATCACGACCAATGGCTTCAAATACGCCTTCATCGAGAAAATGGCGTTGTGTCACCGAGGTTAAAAAGACGCGTTTTTTTGCCTTACTTTGCAGCTTTTCAATCATGCCATCCAAATCATCCACAAGCGTCGAGCGAGAGGCGAGTATCACATCCGCTTGAGGCACATCATCCCAGTTATCGGACCATGATTTATGTAGAAGGGTAATATTATTCAGTTGATGCTTTTCTTTGTATTGTTGCACCATATCCAGCATCCCTTGGCTGTAATCGAGGGCATACACAGCTTGGCATTGTTGGGCTAAAGGAATCACAAACGTGCCGGGGCCACAGCCAATATCTAACACCGTTTCATTGGGTTGCACATTCATGGCTTTAAGCAAAGTATCGTTATAACGGCTTGGTTTGCCTACTAAATTCTCGGCCATTTTAGGCGCTTTTTTATCCCACTTTGTTGGTGGAAGATTATAGTGATTGCAGGCTTTCAGATGTTGTTGATAGAGATCGTTGAAATTGATGTCATTGATGATCATAGTGGCGCCCCAAAGTGCGGTTAGTTTTCGGATTGTTTTTAAATTGCTTGATGATTATATGCTTTCTCCCACTGAAAATCATTTGAAAATGATTGACGCAAACGTTTTCGTTTTGGCGTATTTTCCTTTATAATAGCCCGCGATTTTCATCTCAAACACAACTCAAAGGTACCCGTATGTTTCAAACTTTTCGTGGCTCACCCGCCCTTTCTGAATTCCGTATTCAAGGTTTAATGCAAAAATTCCAACAAAATCAATTACCGGTGAAATCGGTTTACGCGGAATATTTGCATTTTGTGGAATTAAATCGACCGCTTGTTAGCGAGCAGGAAGCAAAATTAAAAGCGTTGTTACATTACGGCCCAACTTTGGCAGAGCATGATGCTAAAGGTGAAACCTTTATCGTGATTCCACGCGTTGGCACGATTTCTTCTTGGTCTTCTAAAGCGACGGATATTGCACATAACTGCGGTTTAAATGAAGTAGAGCGTATTGAGCGTGGTTTGGCGTATTATTTTGAATTAAGCCAACCGCTTGATGAAAAAACGACAGAAAAATTAACCGCACTTTTACATGACCGAATGATGGAAACTGTGGTGCGTAATCCGCAAGATGCGGAGATTTTATTCCGTCATCAAGATCCGAAACCGTTCAAAACTGTGGATATTTTAAAAGGTGGACGCGAAGCCTTAGTGACAGCCAACGTAGAATTAGGTTTAGCACTGGCAGAAGATGAAATTGATTATTTGGTGGAAAACTTCACCCAATTAGGGCGCAATCCGCACGATATTGAACTTTATATGTTCGCGCAAGCCAACTCTGAGCACTGCCGTCATAAAATCTTTAATGCAGATTGGATTATCGACGGCAAAAAACAGGATAAATCCCTGTTTAAGATGATTAAAAATACCTTTGAGAAAACCCCTGATTTCGTGCTTTCAGCCTATAAAGATAATGCCGCGGTAATGGAAGGCTCAAAAGTCGGCCGTTTCTTTGCGGATCAAGATGGGCAATATCGCTATCACAATGAAGATGCACATATCTTAATGAAAGTGGAAACCCACAACCATCCAACCGCAATTTCGCCATTCCCGGGGGCCGCAACGGGTTCTGGCGGTGAGATTCGTGACGAAGGGGCAACCGGTCGAGGTGCAAAACCAAAAGCTGGTTTAACCGGTTTCTCGGTATCAAACCTCATCATTCCAAACTTTGAACAACCTTGGGAAAATCCACTTTCCAAACCAAACCGTATTGCTTCAGCCTTAGATATTATGATTGAAGGCCCATTAGGTGGGGCTGCATTTAACAATGAATTCGGTCGCCCTGCGTTATTGGGTTATTTCCGTACCTATGAAGAGAAAGTCAACAGCTTCAATGGCGAAGAAGTACGCGGTTATCACAAACCGATCATGTTGGCCGGTGGTATCGGTAACATTCGTGGCGAACACGTTCAAAAAGGCGAAATTCCAGTTGGCGCAAAATTGATCGTATTAGGTGGCCCTGCCATGAACATCGGTTTAGGCGGTGGTGCCGCTTCTTCGATGGACAGCGGTAAATCAAAAGAAGATTTAGATTTTGCCTCTGTTCAACGTGAAAACCCAGAAATGGAACGCCGTTGCCAAGAAGTGATTGACCGCTGCTGGCAATTAGGCGAAGAAAACCCAATTCTCTTTATTCACGATGTGGGCGCAGGTGGTTTATCTAATGCGATGCCTGAATTAGTGCACGATGGCGAACGTGGTGGTAAGTTTGATTTGCGTTCCATCCTTTGCGATGAAAAAGGCATGTCACCATTGGAAATTTGGTGTAACGAATCGCAAGAACGTTATGTCTTAGCGGTTGCACCAGAAAAACTCGAATTATTTACCGCACTTTGTGAACGTGAGCGTGCGCCGTTTGCGGTCATTGGTGAGGCAACGGAAGAGAAACATTTAACCTTGCACGATAGTCATTTCGACAATAACCCAATTGATTTGCCAATGAATGTGTTATTAGGCAAAACGCCGAAAATGACGCGCGAGGTTTCGTCAAAAACTGTGGAAAATCGACCGCTTGCAACAGAAAATATTCAATTAAAAGACGCCTTCCATCGTGTATTACGTTTACCAGTGGTGGCAGAAAAAACGTTCTTAATTACCATTGGCGATCGTTCAGTAACCGGTATGGTGGCACGTGATCAAATGGTCGGCCCATGGCAAATTCCGGTGTCTGATGTCGCCGTGACAACCGCTTCATTAGATAGCTATCACGGTGAAGCTATGGCAATGGGCGAACGTGCGCCAGTAGCATTATTAGACTTTGGTGCTTCTGCACGTTTAGCGGTGGCTGAGTCTATCACCAATATTGCGGGTACTAATATTGGCGATATTAAACGCATTAAACTGTCTGCAAACTGGATGTCTGCAGCGGGTCATGGTGGTGAAGATGCCGGCTTATATGAAGCGGTGAAAGCAGTCGGTGAAGAACTTTGCCCTGCGTTAGGCATTACCATTCCAGTGGGTAAAGACTCCATGTCGATGAAAACCACTTGGGAAGAAAATGGCGAGAAAAAATCCGTTACAGCACCGCTTTCTTTAGTGATTTCATCTTTTGCTCGCGTGGAAGATGTTCGCAAAACTGTGACACCTCAATTACGCACAGACAAAGGCGCAAGCCGCTTATTGTTGATTGATTTAGGCGAAAGAAAAAATCGCTTAGGTGCAACCGCACTTGCGCAAGTGTATAAACAATTAGGTGACAAACCGGCTGATGTGGTGAATGTCGCCAAACTGAAAAACTTCTTTGATACAATGCAAGCATTGGTGGCAGAGCGTAAATTATTAGCTTACCACGACCGTTCCGACGGTGGTTTAATTACTACGCTTGCAGAAATGGCATTTGCGGGTAACTGTGGTGTAGATGTGGATATTTCTGCATTAGGCGACAATGATTTAGCCGTGTTATTCAACGAAGAATTAGGTGCGGTAATCCAAGTGTCAGAAAGTGAATTAAGCGCCGTGCGTGAGGTATTAAAAGCCTATGACTTGCTTGGTTTAACTTATGAACTCGGTTCTGTAAGCTCAGAAGATCGTTTT
>JAGZRY010000199.1 GCA_018381425.1 Haemophilus parainfluenzae | reverse complement strand
CACTAATGCCCAGTAGAGAACATCCACACCCAATTTTTGGAATTTCGGATCTTTACCGCCATTAATGATTGGTGCAAGGAATAAACCACCGGCTAAGAACGCCATTGCAATCCAGAATAAGGCAGCTTGAATATGCCATGTACGCACTAATGAATATGGGAAGTATTGAGAAATATCAATACCATAGAATTCCTGACCTTCAACCGTATAGTGTGCTACAACCGCACCTAATGTGACTTGCAATACGAAAAGAGCAAGCACAGTAAAGAGGTATTTACCTAACGCACGTTGAGAAGGAGTAAGTTGTAATTTTGTGAGTGGATCGAACTCAGGCATTGGTGGTTCTTTTTCATCTTCACGTTTTTTAAATGACCAAATCCATACCACAAAACCAATACCTGCAATGAGGAATACCACACTCGCAATAGACCAAATCACGTTTTCTGGTGTTGGTACGTTATTAATTAACGGTTCATGTGGCCAGTTGTTGGTGTAACTTGCGTGAGTGTTTGGACGTTCAGCTGATGCAGTCCATGCTGTCCAGAAGAAGAATTTAGCTAAGTCTTTACGAGCTTGTAAATCAGGAAGAGTATTATCCTTCATCGCAAAGTGTTCACGAGTTACTTTAGTTGCAGGATCATCACCATATAAAGAAATGTAGTATTGTGCAGTTTTTTCCATTGCCGCTAAACGGATGTTTGAAAGCACAACAGTACCGTTTTCAACTTTGCTACCACGATATTCTTTGGTTAAACGCGCTTTTAATAAAGTTTGTTGCTCATCATTTAAATCAGAGAAGTTTTTACCAAATTCTTTATTTGCAGTGATATCTAACCAGTTGGTTAATTCACGATGTAGCCAATCTGCAGTCCAGTCAGGCGCTTGGTATGCACCATGCCCCCAAATAGAACCTACTTGCATACCACCAGTGGTTTGCCAAGCCGTTTGACCATGTAAAATTTCATCGTGAGTAATCACTTTTTCACCTGATTCTGAAACATATTGTTGCGGAATTGGTGGTGCTTCACGATACACTTCGAACCCATAGTAACCGAGAATGGAGAATGCTCCAATTAATACGGCGACTAATAGGTACCAGAACTTTTTATACTGTCCCATTTTATCACTCCTAGATTATTAGAAAATATCACTTCCTGATGATTAAATGTCGTAGACAATCATCAGAGACTAGATTTTACGCCAAGTAAAATACTTGAGCAATTATATCGGCTATCGATTGATGAAAATATTACCAAAAACTGAGTAATTTAATCGGATAATAGGGGATGCTAACTAAAAAGATAAAAAATGCGGCCAAAAACCTATTGATTTTTGACCGCACTTAATTTGAAGAGGGGGATTAACGTTTAAACATGCCACCTAAACCGCCAAGGCCACCTAAGCCGCCTCCGCCCATTAATCCTTGCATGCCGCGCATCATTTTCGCCATTCCGCCTTTACGCATTTTTTTCATCATACGTTGCATTTCATCAAATTGTTTCAGTAACTTATTCACATCTTGCACTTGTGTACCGGAACCTAATGCAATACGACGACGGCGAGATCCTTTAATAATATCTGGATTGGCGCGTTCTTTTAAGGTCATGGAATTAATGATGGCTTCCATTTTGATAAACATTTTGTCATCTACTTGATTTTTGACATGATCCGGTAAGTTTTTCGCACCCGGTAATTTTTCAAGCATCGACATCATACCGCCCATTTTTTTCATTTCACGGAGCTGTTCACGGAAATCGTCTAAGGTGAAATCATCACCTTTCTTGAATTTCTGTGCCATTTTTTCCGCTTTTTCACGATCCACTGAACGTTCTAGATCTTCGATAAGGGAAAGTACATCGCCCATGCCTAAAATACGCGACGCTACGCGATCAGGGTGGAATGGTTCAAGGGCTTCTGTTTTTTCGCCCACACCAAGGAATTTAATCGGTTTACCGGTGATTTGACGAATAGATAAAGCCGCACCGCCACGTGCATCACCGTCCACTTTGGTTAAGATAACCCCAGTAAGCGGCAAGGCTTCATTGAAGGCTTTTGCTGTATTTGCTGCGTCTTGACCGGTCATAGCATCAACGGTGAAGAGAGTCTCAATTGGATTTAATGTCGCATGAACTTGCTTGATTTCATCCATCATCTCACTATCAACGTGTAAGCGACCAGCCGTATCGACAATTAACACATCGTAGAATTTGAGTTTAGCGTCAGCAAGTGCCGCTTTGGCAATCTCTACCGGTTTTTGTTTGACATCTGATGGGAAAAAGTCCACGCCAACAGATTGTGCTAAGGTTTCAAGCTGTTTGATCGCCGCAGGACGATATACGTCGGCAGATACTACAAGCACTTTCTTTTTATGACGTTCGCGTAAGAATTTTGCTAATTTCCCCACGCTGGTGGTTTTACCCGCGCCTTGTAAACCCGCCATTAAAATAACTGCGGGTGGCTGTGTTGCTAGGTTTAAGCTTTCATTAGCTTCACCCATAGCTTTTTCGAGTTCACGTTGAACGATTTTTAAGAACTCTTGGCCTGGTGTTAAGCTTTTATTGACTTCTTCGCCTAACGAGCTTTCTTTTACTTTGGCGATAAATTCACGTACGACAGGTAAAGCAACATCAGCTTCTAATAATGCCATGCGCACTTCGCGTAGCGTTTCTTTAATATTATCTTCAGTTAAACGTCCTTTCCCGCTAATGTTGCGTAGCGTTTTGGAAAGGCGATCCGATAAATTCTCAAACATTTTAAATCCTGTTTTTTCTTAAAAGATTGCCGTGATTATACCGAAATTTGGGCGTTTTTCATCATTTCAAATAAAATTATGGCGATCTAGAGAAAAGATCCGTTAAAATAAGAATAATTCCTAGTAAAGAGAAAGCATTATGTGGTTTGCCCTTTTTTCGATTATTTTTTACATTCTTAGTCTGTTATTGATCGCCCCGTTTTTGATGAACTCATCAGAAGGGAAGTTGAGTCAAAGCAAAATTCCATTTTTTCTGACCGCACTTGCCGCAATTATTCTACATGCGGTTAGCACTTTCCCTTTGTTAGAGGATCTTGCCTCAGGACAAAGTTTTACGCTAATGCAAATCGCTTCCTTAATGAGCGTAATTATTGCTGCCTTAGCGACGCTTTCAATGTTTCTCGTTTCCACGATGTGGTTTGTTTTACCAATCGTGTATGCGTTTTCGATCATTAGCTTGATCTTTGCGACGTTCTTATCAAGTCACATTATTCAAATGTTGAATCAGAACACATTGATGTTGCTCCATATTGGTTTGTCGCTGTTTACCTATGCAGTTTGTTTTATTGCAACGCTTTATGTGATTCAGTTAGTCTGGTTAGATCGCAATTTGAAAAAGCGTAAAATCCAATTTTCACCAGCAATTCCACCATTGATGGCAGTAGAACGTCATTTCTTCTGTTTATTTGCGATGGGAGAAGTTTTACTCACGCTGACTTTAATTTCGGGTACTTATCATGTGTTACAAGCGGTGACCCTAGAGAATCTGCACAAAGCAATTTTCTCTTTCCTTGCTTGGATTAGTTTTGGTATAGCTTGTTTTGGTCATTGGCGACTAGGCTGGCGTGGAAAAAGGATGATTATTTACGCAATTTCAGGTATTATTCTACTTACGATTGGCTATTTTGGTAGCCGTTTGATTTAATCAAAATCAAAGAACAGGTAAAAAGTGCGGCAAAAAAAATGACCGCACTTTTTGTTGATTAACAAACAAAAGGATTGACCCTTGGACAGTATCCCCCTTAGTACTTTATTTATTACACTCATTATTTGTTTAGTTTTATCAGCCTATTTTTCCGGCTCAGAAACCGGATTACTCTCTCTCAATAAATATCGCCTTCGTTTTATGGCGGAACAAGGCAATAAAGGCGCGCAAAAAGCAGAAAAACTGCTTGAAAAGCCTGATACCTTGTTAAGTTTTATTCTGATCTTTAATAACCTTGTGAA
>JAGZRY010000198.1 GCA_018381425.1 Haemophilus parainfluenzae | reverse complement strand
AAAAACAAACAGATAATCACTCCAACTTCACGCCTATTTCCCCACAAATAGGCGTTTTTTTTCATCTCAATCTTTTCATTTCAGCCATATTCTCTATAATGTAGCCTTTAATATTGAAATAACATTAGGAAATAGAATGACTGATATTAATACCGTTCTCGCAGAACTAAAACGCGGTACTGATGAGATTCTTTCTGAAGCGGATTTAATCGAAAAACTAAAAGAAAATCGCCCACTTAAAATTAAACTTGGTGCAGACCCTACTGCTCCAGATATTCACTTAGGGCATACCGTGGTATTAAACAAACTTCGTCAATTCCAAAAATTGGGCCACGAAGTCTATTTCTTAATCGGTGATTTCACGGGGATGGTCGGTGACCCATCGGGTAAAAATACCACTCGCCCACCGCTTAGTCGCGAAGATGTGCTTCGCAATGCGGAAACCTATAAAGAACAGATTTACAAAATTCTAGACCCACAAAAAACGAAAATCGTATTCAACTCTGAATGGTTGGGTAAATTGGGTACTGAAGGGATGATCCGTTTAGCAAGTAACTACACCGTAGCGCGTATGCTAGAACGTGATGACTTCAAAAAACGTTTTGGTAACAACCAACCTATCGCAATTCACGAATTTATTTATCCTTTATTACAAGGCCATGACTCTGTTGCTTTAGAAGCAGACGTTGAACTTGGTGGTACTGACCAAAAATTTAACTTACTTGTTGGTCGCGAGTTACAAAAATCAGCCGGTCAGAAACCACAAGTAGCGATTACGCTTCCATTACTTGTTGGTTTAGACGGTGAGAAAAAAATGTCTAAATCATTAGGTAACTACATCGGTGTAACAGATGCACCAAGCGATATGTTCGGTAAAATCATGTCGATCTCAGATGAATTAATGTGGGATTGGTACAACTTACTTTCTTTCCGTCCGCTCACTGAAATTGCCGAATTAAAAGCAGAAGTGGAAAATGGTAAAAACCCACGTGATGTGAAGATTTTATTAGCCAAAGAAATCATTGCACGTTTCCATGATGAAGCGGCTGCAGAGGCGGCGGAACAAGAATTTATTAACCGTTTCCAAAAAGGTGCAATGCCGGATGAAATGCCTGAATTTACCTTTGAGGGCGAAATTGGTTTAGCAACCTTATTAAAAGAAGCGGGACTGGTTCCTTCTACTTCTGAAGCGATTCGCTCAGCGAAGCAAGGTGGTGTGAAAATCAATGGCGAAAAAGTCGAAGACATGAAAGCCAATGCGCCAAAAGGCACAAATGTTTACCAAGTCGGTAAACGTAAGTTTGCACGCGTAACCATCGCATAAAACACCTATGAAAATGACCGCTCTTTTTAAGTGCGGTTATTTTTTAACTGATATCCACAATAGAGGGAAAATAATATGAGCCAAAAAATCTGGGTAACCGGCGATGCGGTTGTCGATCTTATTCCTGACGGTAAAAATCATTATTTACGCTGTGCCGGTGGAGCACCTGCAAATGTGGCTGTTGGCGTAGCTCGATTAGGCAGCCAAAGTGCCTTTATTGGTCGCGTAGGTAACGATCCCCTTGGCCAATTTATGCAAGACACCTTAAATGCGGAAAATGTGAATACACAACATATGATTTTAGATCCGCAACATCGAACTTCTACGGTTGTGGTCGGCTTAGATAATGGCGAACGCAGTTTTACCTTTATGGTAAACCCAAGTGCGGATCAGTTCTTACAAACCAGTGATTTACCGCCTTTTCAACAAGGTGAATGGTTACATTGCTGCTCTATCGCGCTGATTAATAATCCATCGCGCGAAGCGACTTTCGAAGCGATTCGTCGTATTAAAGCTGCTGGCGGTTTCTTCTCTTTTGACCCAAATTTACGTGAATCACTTTGGTCTAGCCTAGAAGAAATGAAAACCGTGGTAATGGAAGCCGTTGCATTAGCTGACGTATTAAAATTCTCTGAAGAAGAATTAACGCTTTTAACCAATACTGACAGCCTTGAAAAAGCCTTTGAAAAAGTGACCGCACTTTATCCTGAAAAATTAATTATCGTGACCTTAGGTAAAGATGGCGCGCTCTATCACTTAGAAGGTAAGAAAGATGTAATTGCCGGAAAAGCCTTACAACCGGTTGATACAACAGGTGCAGGCGATGCTTTCGTTGGCGGCTTGCTTGCTGGTCTTTCACAGCATCCAAATTGGAAAGAAAATGATGTGCTTGTGCAAATTATCCGTCAAGCCAATGCTTGTGGTGCCCTTGCTACGACAGCAAAAGGGGCAATGTCTGCGCTACCAAATAAAGCACAATTAGCAGCGTTCCTAGCCCACTAAGGATCAAAGGTGCAAATTATTGCACCTTTTATTTACCCGATCACATTAACGAGGCACAATCACGATGATTATTTTCAATAATGGCAAATACAAAAGCATCCTAGCTGCAGAAAAAGGCGAATTCGCAGAAATTGCTAAAACCGTGCAAAAAGACAAAGATTTTCGACCGCACTTTCATATTGCCCCATCAACTGGCTTAATGAATGATCCGAATGGTTTGATCTTTGATGGTGAAAAGTATCATCTGTTCTACCAATGGTTTCCATTCGATGCAATTCACGGGATGAAACATTGGAAGCATTTAATTACAAAAGATTTCCAATATTATCAATCAGCAGATGACCTGATTCCTTGCAAGCTTTTTGAGTCTCACGGCTGTTATTCTGGTGGCGCTTTAAAAGTTGGTGATAAATTGGCCATGTTCTACACGGGTAATACTCGTCGACCAAGTGATAATCAGCGTGTCCCTTACCAAAATTTAGCGATTTTCGATCTTGATGGGAAATTGCTTAGCAAACGTCCGTTAATTGAAAATGCGCCTGAAGGTTATACAGAGCATGTTCGTGATCCTAAACCGTATTTTACTGAAGACGGAAAAATCCATTTTATCTGTGGTGCGCAGCGAGAAAACCTCACAGGAACAGCCATTATTTTTGAAATGGACAATCTTGAAGATACGCCTCGTTTATTAGGCGAGCTTTCCTTGCCTACTTTTGATAATAAAAACGTGTTTATGTGGGAATGCCCTGACCTATTGAAACTCGGTGATAAAGATGTGTTTATTTGGTCACCACAGGGGAAAGAGCGGGAAGCGCATCAATTCCAAAATAACTATCATGCGACTTATGCAGTGGGCAAATTAACAGATTTAACCTTTGAAGCAGAATATATCGGCGAATTAGATCAGGGCTTTGATTTCTACGCACCACAAACGTTTGGTGGCTTAGATAATCAAACTCATGTCGTGCTTTTCGGTTGGATTGGTTTACCAGATTTAACTTACCCAACAGACAAATTTAAATGGCATTCAGCTTTAACTTTACCAAGAGAATTGCGCTTAGAAGGGACAAAAATTTATCAACGTCCGATTGGTAAAATATACGAAAATCTAACCGCACTTTCAGCGCGTCATCTTGGTGAGAAAGCGGATATTGCCAATTTAGATCGTTCGTATCTTAAATTTGAGGTAAATCACCAAGCCTTTGACTTAACCTTCTTCCAAAATGACAAAGGCCAATCCTTGCGTCTTTCTTATGAAAACGGCATAGTTTGCTTAGATCGCAGTCAAAGCGAACAAACGGAATTAATGGAGAAATTCGATACAAAACGCTTCTGCGAAATTGAAAATCTGCAGACTGTTGAAATTTTCTTTGATCGCTCAATTATTGAAATTTTCTTTAATCATGGTGAAAAAGCCATGACATCAAGATTTTTCATTGAGAACAGAAAAAATACAATAAACAGTAGCCATCCATTGGATTTAACGATCGGTTATTTACCAGCTATTCATTATGACAAATAATCAGCTCAAGTGCGGTTAAAATTAACCGCACTTTGATCTGCACCCCAAAACCTGGACACCTAATTTGAGGTGCAGATTATGTCCTACCCTTATCAATTTCGTTTGAAAATTATCAAACTCGTCACCGAACA
>JAGZRY010000004.1 GCA_018381425.1 Haemophilus parainfluenzae | reverse complement strand
TACTTAAAAAAGGCGCTGCGAAACTCTATGAGTGGTACGCAAAAGGGTTGTTGCCGATGAAAGCAACGTGGGACGGCAAATTTATACAAGAGAAGGTGGTGGGGTTATGAGTTTTAATGCAGTAGCGAAAGCAGTTGAAATTCCGTTATCAGGTAATCTCAAACTTGTATTTATTTTAATGGCTAACTATGCCGATGAAAAAGATTGCTGTTATCCAAGTCAGCCAACTTTGGCAAGACAAGCAGGAGTATCAATAAAAACTATTCAACGTGTAATTGAGAAATTAGAAGAACTTGGTTTTGTAAAAACACTGAGAAAAGGTACAGGAAATAAATCATCTCTATACCAACTCATTTTCTATTTAGGGTCTAGTCAAAATGTCGCCCCTGACAATTTGTCGGGTAGTCAAATTGTCCACACAGACCAGTCAAATTGTCCACCCAGGGTAGTCAAATTGTCCACCCAGGGTAGTCAAATTGTCCACCGATCCTATCAAGATACTATTAATGATCCTATTAATGAACCTATCAATAATACGGACGGTGCGAAAAAACCGAAAAAAGTATCTGCGCTTAATCCCGAAACGGTAGATTTGCCTGAGTATGTTGATCGTAAAACTTGGATTGCTTATTGCCGAATGCGAAAAGCGAAACGTGCGGAGATTAAAACCGAAGAAACGCTTGAGAAGTGTTTGAGTGATTTAGAAAAATTCAGTGGTGGTGATCCGCAAAAAGCGATTGCAGTACTGGAACGTTCGATTGGTAATACTTGGACTGGGTTATTTGAAATTAAAAATTATTCTCCAGTAAATCCCAATAAACCCAATTCCCACACAGGCTTTCAAGAGCGTAAATACACTGAAACAATCCCTGATTTTTATGCCGATGCGGTAGAGGCGATGGAACAACAAAATGGCTAAATTAACCGAATTACAAGCTGAGTTAGCAAAATTGGAACAGACGTTGTTGAGTGTTGAGAAAATTCAGCAAGAGCCAACGGCTAAGCGTGGTATTTGTGAGACAAATTCTAACCATGGCGAATACGCTTATCACGAAAGTACGAATCAGTTAATGAATCGAACATATACGTTTAAGACGGCTTGCCCACATTGTACCGCAGAGAAAATTACAACGTTGAAAAAAGAGATTCAAGCAGAAAATCAAAGCGAAATTTTGCGTTTGAAAACATTATCAAATATCCCAATGCGTTTTGCCCATTGCAGCTTGAGTAATTATGAGCCTGTGAATGATGGTGCTAAAAAAGCTTTAGCCTATGCGACACGCTATGCGGATAAATGGCTTGACCGTTTGGCGAAAGGTGGTGGGCTAGTGTTTTGTGGTAAACCAGGTACAGGTAAAAATCATTTAGCTTGTGCGATTGCTAATAGCATTATCGAAAATCATCAAGCCAAAGTATTGATCTCAACCGCATTGCGTATTGCTCGTGATATCAAAAACTCTTGGAGCAGAGATAGTCAAATTAGCGAAGAACGGACAATTAAAACCTACACGGACAAAGATTTGCTGATTATTGACGAAATTGGTGTTCAGTTCGGCTCAGAAGCGGAAAAAATCATTTTATTTGAAATTATCAATACTCGTTATGAGCAAATGAAACCCACGATTTTAATCAGTAATTTATCTGAGCAAGAACTGGGGATTTATATCGGTGAACGAGTATTAGATAGGATGATGGAAGGACAAGGGGCGATTATCGCATTTGATTGGGAGAGTTACAGAAAATGACAGAGCAAAAATTTGATAAGGATACCTATCCAACATCACTTTCACTATTTAACCCGGTTCATGCCGAATTTGGTTTCACGATTGATGGCGCTGCACTACCGCACAACGCAAAACTTGAGCGATATGTAACGCCTGAAATGGATTACTTAACTTACCCACTGCAAAACGAGCGCATTTTCATTAATCCGCCGTTTAGCGATCCGTTAAGTTTTATCAAGCGTTCCATCGAACTGTTTGAAAATCATAACTGTTTAGTAGTGATGTTACTGCCGGTCGATATTAGCACGGAATGGTTTTCGCTAATCACCCAAAAAGCAACGGAAATCCGTTTTATTGTTGGTGGCCGCATTAAGTTTTTAAGTCCTCAAACGGGGTTATGGACTGATGTCTGCCGTGGTAATCACTTAGCGATATTTGACCCGCGTCACCGCAATATGGGGCAAGTTATCCGTCATGTCCACATCGATGATTTAGGTGAACTCGAATGGCGAGCCAAAAGCAGAAAAAAACGGTAATCCACGCGGTTAAATATGCGAATGGTGCGGTTGTAGCGGAAACAGACTACGACCGCAATTTACTCAAGGGGTTGCCAGTTGGAAGTGCGGTAAAAATTACACCCATCGGTAACAATCGGAATTACCAACATCACAAGAAGTTTTTCGCGCTACTCGATGCAGGTTTTGAATATTGGCAACCTGAATTTAGCGTGCTGACCCAAGCGGAAGAATGGATAGCGCAGGCGGTCGCAAGAGAAATCGCAGTAGCGGCCAACGATGAAAATCTGTATCAGAATGTAACTAAACCGATAGCAGATAGCGTGCTGGCAAAAGTGCGGTCGAATCGCGAATCAAAATTAGATTATGAGGGCATGAAAACTCTTGAAGCGTATCTCGATCATGTGATGAAAAAAGCGGGATTTTACGACATCAAACCGGCACAAGACGGCGGAACCGTTAAAGAGCGTTGGTCAATCTCATTCGCGAATATGAGCCAGGAACGATTCAACGATGTGTATAAAACGGTGTATGGCGTCATCTGGAACGAAACGCTTTGTAATATCTATGAAGACGAAGTGGCACTGGATAACAAGATTAATCAATTAATAGGGTTTGGCGGTTGAGCTGCAACCATCAACCAATAATTTACAGTTCAAACAAAAAAAGTGCGGTCAATTTTAGAGGTGAAAATATGGGGAAAATAGACTATCGGAAAGAAGCCAAGGGGCGTGAATGTATGGTTCGTTTGCCCGGCATTTGTAATTTTAACCCCGAGACTACAGTGCTTGCTCATTATCGTATGGATGATGGGGGAGGGCGAAAACCGAATGATAAACGTGGCGCATGGGCTTGTTCTGCTTGTCATGATGAGTGCGATCGTAGAACACGAAAATTAGGCAATGAATTTGTTCGGTTAGCTCATGCGGAAGGCGTGTTTCGCACTCAAGATGTCTTAATCAGTGAGGGAAAACTATGAGTGATTGGCTTGAAATCTGTCTGCCGTACCCGCCGAGCGTGAACCACTACTGGAAGCATACAAGACAAGGTAAGCATTACATATCAAAAGCAGGTCGGGAATTTAAACGCATTGCTACTGAGGTTTGTTCGCAGTTCGATCCATTTGAAAGCGCTGTTGAAATCAAGATGGAAATCTACTTCCCAGACAACCGCCCACGTGACCTTGATAATTTACCTAAAGGGATTTTTGATAGCTTGGTCGGCGCCGGATTAATCAAAGACGATAACCGCAAAATCATCCGCAAATACTCAATCGAGGAAAAAGGCGTAGTAAGTAAAGGTAAGTCAATCATTAAAATTAGAGGTATCGATGCGTAAATTTAGCGAATTAAAACTAACCGAGGAACAGGAAGAATTTGTTGATGAATGGATGTTTAAATGGGGTGCGTGGGTGAGATCCGGTCGATTAGACAAAGCACAGGTTAATATCATTGCTAAGCTAATGCAAAGCGTAGCATCTGCCGAACCAGGGGAACAAACCTGCGATGATGAAACAGGTTATATGATTAGCCAAATCGTCGATCGGTTCTTTGAGAAAAATGACCGCACTTTGCGTTTTATCATGTTTTCTTATTACGTCAATAAAAATCCAATTAATAGGATTGCTGTCAAGCTGCGCGAAAATAGCGGGGAGGTTAGCATGCAACCATACGCGGGTAAATCAAATATTCGAGTTCCGAGCATTGATACATTTAAGAGAAATGTCAAAAAAGAACTTAGCCTAGCAAAAGCTATAATTCACGAACTTCTTGTAACTGGTTTCGTTCTTCTTAAAACTGGTGTACAAAATTCAAAAAATATAAAAATTACTTATTGACATACCCTGCATACTTGCACTATCATTGGCATATATGGTGGTCATCGTGTAAGTGATGTTTACCAAGTAGAATTTTATAACCCTGATCGGTTTTCCGGTCGGGGTTTTTTATTACCTCGCGGAACCAGCTTTTAACAAAGTAACACGAGGCGGAGCTATGAGAATGCAAGTATTTAAAGATATGCCCGTTGAATCTCAGTTTTGGGGCTGGCTAACCGGCTTGATTGGTGCGCTAACTCTGAGCGAGTGGGCGGTATTAATTGGTATTTTTGTCACGGTCTGCGGTTATATCCGAGAATCGAGATATAAAAAGCGTATGTTAGAGCTTGAAGAAATCCGAGCCGGCGTGAGAGATAAAAGCGGGAAGTTAATCAAATGAAGCACCTTAAAACGTTAGCTAAATGCAGTGTGGTTGTCATCGCTGGAATTATCCTCGCTCAATATCCGGACGAAATCCGCACAGGTAAAGTTGGGTTGCTGGTTATCGGCAATGCGGAAGATTGTTATCGTGAACCGTATAAATGTCCTGCTGACGTATGGACCGACGGAATCGGCAATACAAACGACGTAGTGCTTGGTCGTAAATTATCGGACGAAGAAATAGCGGAGCGTTGGAAAGATAACATCAAGATTGCCGAGAACTGCGTTAATCGTTGGGCAAACGGCAAAGAGTTACCGCAAGGCTCATTTGAAGCGGCGGTATCAATTACGTTCAATGCCGGTTGCTCGAAGTTAAAACAAGCCACGTTATTTAAGTACGCCCGCGTAGGTGATATTAATTTAATGTGTAATCAATTTCCCCGCTGGGTGTACTCGCAGGGTAAAGTCCTGCCGGGTTTAGTCAAGCGTCGTAACGTGGAGAAAGCCTTATGTTTGGGATTAATAAAATCACCGGAACAATTATCAGCGTATCGGTGATTGTGATTTTGGGCTTGGGTGGTTGGTTATGGTACCAGTCAAACACTATTGATAACTTAAGAGCTGTAAACCAAACTCAAGCCCAAACCATTAAAAGCCAAGAGCAAGTTAATCAATCTTTGAAAGATACGATTGAGATAGAACGCCAAGCGGTAGAACAGCAGAGAGTAATCCACGATGAAATCAAACAAGCAAGCCAAGACAAAATCCAAGTGGTTAGAAAGATTATTAAGACACAACCTTGTTATAGCACTCGTATTAATGATGACGCTATTGAGCGGTTGCACTAATAAGGTAACTACTAAGACGGAATACATTTATCCGCCTCAAGCTTTCTTAACGCCTTGTGTGAAAACTCCATTTATGGGTAGTACATACGGTGAGGCAGTGGAGCATTTAATTATAGTGCAAGGTGAGCGTGATATGTGTGCTAGCCAAATAACAAACATTAACAAGTGGATTGAATCTACAAAGATTAATAAGTAGCAACAAGTGAAATAAAAGATCGCTAAATATAAAGTGCGGTCTTTTTTTTATTTTAACTGATTGATTTTAAAAATTAAAAGGTACTCCTGATGGGATACCCCTTTCCACGGGGTTTCGGGCGCGCGGTTTTCGACAGTTTTTTGACATCTTAGGCATCATCATCTTTTTCCTCTTTTTGGCATTTTAACGGTCTCGGCTATGGATAATTTATACGACTTAAAACTCAATATAAATCAGATTGCTGAACTTGTCGGAATGCACCGCCAAACCGTATCACAACGGGTTGCAGGGCTTACTCCTGCTATTGGTAGCAACTCCAAATTAAAGCTCTATGCACTATCTGATTTAATCAAAATCGGACTTGCTGAAAAAATGACGGGTGATGTTGATAGTTTGTCTCCCGTTGAGAGACGGGCATTTTGGCAAGCGGAAAACGAAAAACTTAAATATGAGCGCGACACTGGAGAGCTAGTTCCTGCTTTTGAGGTTGCTCAAGAGATGAGTTTTTTAGTAAAAGCAGTGGTGCAGTCACTTGATACATTGCCAGATATTTTAGAGCGTGATTGTGGATTAACTCCGTCACAATTAACCCGTGTAATACAGGTAATTGATGATGTTAAATCGCAAATGTCATTACATATACAGGCTGGTGATAATAAATCGGAGGAGTAGCTATGTTTGCATCAGCTAAAGATATTAGACGAGATATTGCAAATCTGCTTAAACCTCCACGTAGAATGAAAGTATCCGAGGCTGTCGCAGAGTATATGCGCGTACCTGTTGGTGGTGGCAACTCTGTCAAATGGGATAAAAACACAGCGCCTTACATTATTGAGCCAATGGATTGTTTAAACTCGCGAGAATACGATGCTGTCGTTTTTGTTGGTCCTGCACGTACAGGTAAAACAGTTGGATTGATTGATGGCTGGATTACTTATGCGATTATTTGTGATCCGTCTGATTTTTTACTTGTACAGTTAACACAAGAAAAAGCAAGCGAACACAGCCGAAAACGCTTAGATCGCACCTTTAGATGCTCGCCTGAGATAACTAAAAGATTAAGCCCACGAAAAAACGATAACAATGTCCACGATAAATATTTTAGGGCAGGTAATTTATTAAAGGTCGGTTGGCCGTCAATTAACGTATTGTCATCATCCGATTACAAATACGTTGCATTAACAGACTATGACCGCTGGCCCGATGATGTAGATGGCGAAGGTGACGGATTTAGTTTAGCGTCAAAACGGACGACTACATTTATGAGTGCCGGTATGACGCTTGTAGAGAGCTCACCAGGCAAAGATATTGTTGATCTAAAACATCATCCTAAAACTACTCACGAGGCACCGCCAACAACAGGTATTTTGTCACTATATAATCGTGGTGATAGACGTAGATTTTATTGGCAGTGCCCACACTGCTCCGAGTGGTTTGAGCCGTCAATGGCTAATATGGTCGGCTATCGTGATGATACTGATTATGTTAAGGCGAGCGAAAAAGCTCGCTTGCAATGTCCGCACTGTCAAACTCTGATTGAGCCTGACAGAAAGCGCGCACTAAATATCGGCGGTAAGTGGCTAAAAGAAGGGCAAACGATAGATAAAGATGGTGTGATACATGGTGAGGGCAGAAACTCCCGTATCGCATCATTTTGGCTAGAGGGCCCGGCAGCTGCTTATCAAACTTGGGCACAGTTGACTTATAAATTACTTACTGCTGAGCACGAATTTGAAATGACTGGTAGTGAGGAAACATTAAAAGCGGTAACAAATACAGACTGGGGATTGCCTTATTTACCGCGCTCAGCATTAGAGCAACGCCGAAGTGATGAATTAATGGAGCGGCGAGAAGATACAGAAAAAAGAACGGTGCCTTATGGGTGCCGTTTTTTATTGGCTGCAGTTGATGTACAGGGTGGGCGGAATCGCCGTTTTGTCGTCCAAATTGTGGGCTATGGTGAAAATAGCGAACGGTGGCTCATTGATAGATACAACATTAAATCATCAATGCGGAGCAATTCAGATGGAGAAAGCCTACCAATTGATCCGTCCGCCTACCCTGAGGACTGGGATTTACTCATTAGCGATGTGCTTAATAAGCAGTATCGCATTGAGGGATTGGATGGTGGATTTATGCCAATCCTTGCAATGGCAGTGGATAGTGGTGGTGAAGACGGTGTAACGGATAATGCTTATAAGTTTTGGCGTAGGTGCAAACGCGATGGATTATCTAAGCGCGTTTATCTCGTCAAAGGTGATAGCACCAAACGTCAAAAACTGATTTCTCGCACTTATCCTGATAACACCTCTCGCTCAGATCGACACGCTAAAGCGCGCGGTGATGTGCCGCTGTATTTACTCCAAACAGACCAGCTCAAAGATCGCATTAGTAACGCATTAAGTCGTGAGACTATCGGGGCTAACTATATCCATTTCCCATCATGGCTTGGGGAGTGGTTTTTTGATGAGCTGACCTACGAGGAGCGAGGACAAGACGGCAAGTGGCGCAAACCTGGTAAAGGCAACAATGAGGCTTTTGACTTATTTTGCTATGCCCATGCGATCGCTATTTTGCGTGGTTATGAGCGTATTAAGTGGGGCGATGAGGACAATGTTCCATACTGGGCAAAACTACCTGGATTAAATCCTGATGTAATCCGAAAAGAGACAACCGCACCGGAAGAAGAAGCTGAAAGTGCGGTAGAAATTGAACAAGTAAAACCGCAACCGAAACCAAAAACAAAAAGTAATTGGCTAAACGGTGGTGGTGGCAAAAAAAGCGGTTGGCTTTAACTCCCAAACAGCCTTAAATCGATAGATATCGAGCCTGTAAAAAAGGTGGGAATGTTGCGGTAATAACTCAAGCCCTGATCGGAAACGGTCGGGGTTTTTTATTATCTGAATTTGGAGGTTATAAATGCAATTAGCAAACCCTGAAAATTTTAAACAATTTGTACAAAATAAAGACGCAAAAACAATTACCACATCAGAAATGGTTGCTAAAGTTTTTGGGAAACAACATAAAAATGTATTGCGTGATTTGCGTGAGATTTTTGAAACTGGCGATGAAGAATTTAACCGGCTCAATTTTGAGCTCGTTGAATACATCGATAAAAAAGGCGAAAAGCGCCCAATGTTTGAGATGACCAAAGACGGTTTTATGTTGTTGGTTATGGGATATAAAACCAAAAAAGCAATGGCAATTAAGATCTCTTACATCAAAGCGTTTAATTTTATGCAAGATCAATTGTTATCTGGCAATATGACATTGCTTGAGCAATATTATCAAGCTTTGGGAGAGCATAAAGCCGAAAAACAATTAGCAAGCGTTTGTGGTAAAGCGTTGAATGAATGGAAAGGTAAAAAGCCGTTACTTGAAGCAACGTTAAAAATCTTTGAAGACAAATTGCAAATCGAATTACCACTACTTAACTAACCGCACCGTAAAAAAGTGCGGTTTTTTATTGGGGCAAAAATGGCTATCTACGACAGAGACGAACTCGAAGAAAAAATCCGAACGCTTGACGAAAAAATAGAAAACGCACAAAGCCAAGTGAGCTTTAACGGGCGATCTGTATCTTACCAAGTGTCAGAATGGACTAAACAACGTGACCGCTATCAACAAATGCTTAATGAGTTATTAGCAGAAACAAGACAGCGCGTTAAACGCCACAGAATCAAATATGCGAGATTTTAAACAATGGGAATATTAGATAAAACAATTGCCGCAATCTCGCCTAAATGGGGCGCACAGCGAGCAAAAAGCCGATATGTGATGAATGCATACGAGGCGGCAATGCCAAGCCGTACACATAAGGCAAAACGCGAAAGCCAAGGCGCTAACATAGCAACCAAACAAAGTGCGGTAAGTTTGCGAGAACAGGCTCGGGCATTAGACCAAAATCACGATATTGTGATCGGCATTTTAGACAAAATGGAAGAGCGTGTGATTGGCTCGCGAGGAATTCACATTGAACCTCAACCGCTTAAATTAACTGGCGATGTTGATGAGGATTTAGCGGAGCAAATCCGCAAAAAATGGGCGGAATGGTCTATCCGTCCAGAAGTCACAGGGCAGTTTACTCGCCCTGAACTTGAGCGGATGTTGTTACGCACGTGGCTACGTGATGGGGAAGTTTTTATCCAGCTTGTTCGTGGTTATGTGGTTGGATTAACTCACAGTACAGGCATTGCATTTAGTGTTGAGGCGTTAGAGCCTGACTTTGTGCCTATGTGGCAGTCTGATACAGCTAATGTAATCCAAGGCATAGAGATTAACACTTGGCGCCGTCCTGTGTCTTACCGTGTTTACATGGATAACCCACAAGAAAATAACCGCACTTACGGGCGAGTTAAATCAGTGCCGGCAGAAAATATGTTGCATCTTGCGTTTAAAAAGCGGCTGCACCAGTTACGCGGTGTGTCGATGTTGCACGGTGTAATTATCCGACTTGCCGATCTAAAAGACTACGAGGAAAGCGAGCGTGTGGCCGCACGAATTGCCGCCGCCTTTACGATGTACATCAAAAAAGGTGATGCCGCACTTTACGGAGATAATGAGGATTACAGCGCAGACAGTCCAGAGCGAGATTTTGAGATTGCTCCAGGTGCAATCATTGATGATTTAAAGCCTGGTGAAGATATTGGGTTAATCAACTCAAACCGACCAAACGTTAATCTTGAAATCTTTAGAAACGGTCAATTAAGGGCAACAGCAGCGGGGACTCGCTCTAGTTACTCAAGCATTGCTCGTGACTATAACGGCACTTACTCAAGCCAGCGTCAAGAGCTGGTTGAGAGTTTTGAGGGTTATGCAGTTTTACAGGATACCTTTGTTGCGCACATATCACGCCCGATTTACCGAGAATGGCTAAAAATGGCGATTGTCAGCGGCGAAATTGAGGTGCCAGTCGATATTGATCCAGCGTCACTTTATAACGCCGTTTACAGTGGGCCAGTTATGCCATGGATTGACCCAACAAAAGAGGCGCAAGCATGGAAAGAGCGCATCAAGGGCGGTTTAGCAACCGAGAGCCAAGCCGTAAGAGCAAGCGGTAGCAATCCAGCAGAAGTGAAACGCAGACGAAGAGTTGAGGTTGAGGAAAACCGAAAATTTGGCCTCAAGTTTGACACAGATTTAACTAACACAGGTACGACAAATGACAAAACAAAAGATGATTCTGTCGCCAGTGGCGATGGCAACGAGCGCAACAAAGACGAATAACCAGTCTTGGTACTCAATCAAAGCCAAGGCCAACGATACGGCAGAGATCTCAATTTACGATGAGATCGGATTTTGGGGCGTATCTGCAGCGAGCTTTACGCAGGACTTAAAAGACTGCGGAAACAATCTTAAGCAGATTAACCTACACATCCACTCCCCAGGTGGCGATGTATTTGACGGGATCGCCATCTACAACTTGCTGAAAAATCATCCAGCCAATGTGACAGTTTACATTGACGGCTTGGCGGCAAGTATGGCGAGCGTTATTGCAATGGCAGGGAATGAAATAATCATGCCAGAAAATGCAATGATGATGATCCACAAGCCTTGGGGTATCCAAGGTGGCGATGCAGAGGATATGCGCAAGTATGCCGACCTGTTAGACAAGGTAGAAAATACGCTAATCCCTGCTTACGCAAGCAAAACAGGAAAAACACCTGAAGAATTAGCAGAAATGCTATCAGCAGAAACTTGGCTCAACGGGAAAGAATGTGTTGAACAAGGATTTGCAGACAAACTAGCCAAACCACTTGTGGCGATGGCGTCTATTAAATCACGAAAATTAGAGGACTTTGAGAAAATGCCTAATGAAATTAAAAACATGTTGTTTAAGCCACAAGGCAACGCTGGGGCTAATCCAGCACCACAAGCAACACCTGCACAACCAACACCTGCTGCACCAGTGAATCAAGCTCCGACAGCTCCAGTAGATAACACCGCACAAGTGCAGGCGGAATTAAATAAACGTAACGCCGCCATTAAAGCTGTATTTGCGCCGTTTGGCTCAGCTCACAGTGATTTGTTGGTGGAGTGTTTGGGTGACTTATCAATTACCGCAGATCAAGCCAAAGACAAATTATTAGCAAAACTTGGCGCAGGCACAACCCCAAGCGCAGCACCTACCGCGTATGCTGGAAATGGTAATATCGTTGGCGACAGCGTGAAACAATCTTTGTTGGCCCGTGCAGGTATCGACAAAGACAAAGCAGACGCCAAAGACAACGCATACAACGCAATGACCTTGCGTGAGCTTGCCCGTGCGTCATTGGTTGATCGTGGTATTAGCGTGTCCGGTCATAACGCAATGAGCATGGTTGGCTTGGCGTTTACCCACTCAAGCTCTGACTTTGGTCAGATTTTAATTGATGTGGCACACAAATCCTTGCTTAAAGGTTGGGAAACTGCGGCGGAAAACTTTGATCAGTTTACCTCACGCGGAACATTAACCGACTTCCGCGCGGCTAAACGCGTTGGCTTGGGTGACTTTGGTTACTTACCACAAGTCGGTGAGGGTGAGGAGTACACCTACGGCACAATCGGTGATGAGGGTGCTAGCGTTGCATTAGCAACTTACGGGCAATTATTTAGCATTACCCGTCAAGCAATCCTTAATGACGATATGCACTTGTTGACAAAAATCCCTGAAAAAATGGGACAAGCTGCACGTGCAACAATCGCTAAATTGGTGTTTGCATTATTGACTGGTAACGCGCTTGCACAAGATGGTAAAAAATTATTTGATGCCTCACACAAAAACTCATTTGATAATGCCGCATTGGATGTAACCAATATTGATAAAGCTATCCAAATGATGAATGGCTTTGTTAATGCCCGTGGTGAACCATTGGCGATTGAACCTGAATTTATGTTGTTGCCAACATCGCTTTACACCCGTGCTAAACAAGTTTTAGGCTCGGCAAGTGTTGAGGGTGCAGACGCTAACTCAGGCATCATCAACCCAATCCGCGATATTGTGCCAGCGCTTAAATCAGCACGTTTACAAGTCGCCGATCCGAAATCTTGGTACTTAATCAATAAAGAAGCAATTGAAGTTTCTTACCTTGACGGCATTGATACGCCATATATTGAGCAACAAAACGGCTTTACTGTTGACGGCGTATCTACTAAAGTCCGCATTGATGCAGGTGTTAACGTGATTGACTACCGTGGCATTGTAAAAGTTACCAATAAGTAACTTAACGTACCATAAATAACGACCGCACTTTTTAACCGAAGTGCGGTTTTTTATTAAATAAATCATAGGATTAATTAAGTATGGCTAAAAATTATGTACAAGATGGCAATACAGTACGCTTTACCGCGACCGCTGCTATGAAGAGCGGTGATGTTGCGATTATCGAAAATCTTGCAGTTGTTGCAGAAAGTGATGTTGCCCAAGGTGGGATTGGTGTTGGCTTAACTACTGGTGTATTTACCGTTAAAGCAAAAGTGGCTGACGATATTAAACAAGGCTCAATCGTTTATTGGTCAGCAACCGAAGGTGCAACGATTACTGCTGGCAGCAACAAGCGCTTAGGCGTTGCGTGGCGCGCAAGCGGTGCAACCGTGGATACTGTCGATGTCAAGATCAACGCTTAGTCCGTTTGATGACGCACTCGCACAGGCGGACAAAGTCATATCAGATGTGATGATGTCCGTCTATGTTATCAACGGCAAAAAATACAAGGCGGTGCTTGATGAGACGCCGAAGGTAATGGGCGGGAATTATAGCGAGGACTACTTAATTAACGGTACGACTCGCACGCTAACACTTTTTCGTTCGTCGGGCTACAAACCAAAACTTGGCGATGTCATCACGACAAAAACCAGCGAGTATGTTGTACGTGGTTTTAGTTTTGAGGATGGAAAGATCGTGTTGCAATTGGAGTAAATATAGCGGTGAAAATTGAAGGGGTGGCGGCATTACAAGCTAATATCCGAAAACTGGTTAATCAAGTCGCGCCTAAAGCAGCAAAAGCGATTAATAAGGTAGCTAGAAGTGCAATCAAAAATGGAACAAAAAATGTATCCAAAGAGATTCATGTGCCAGCTAAATTAATCCGCAAGCGAACTCGATTGTCCCAAAAAGCAACAGTGAATCGACCAGTCGCAAAAATACGAGTTGATAGAAGAAATTTACCGTTAATTCGATTATTGGAGAACCCTAGACGAACCGTGCGAGAGAGTAAAGGGCAAATCAGAATAGGCAAATATCAAATACAACGCGGTTTTATTCAAACCCTATCAAATGGTCGTAAACACGTTATGCAGCGACAAGGTAAAGAGCGATATTCAATTGATGTTGTTAAGGTTCCGTTATCTAGACCACTAACAACGGCTTTCCATAACGAGTTAAAAGATTATTCAAATCAGATCAAAGTCGAACTGACAAGAGAGTTGAGTGACATTTTTAAAAAGTAGAGGATTAAATGCTAATTCATAAGAAGATTCGACATCAAGTGTCGGATATGCTTAAAAGCAGTATAAAGGGTGTTGAGAATATTTATTCTGGGCGCCCTTTATTTATTGATATTGACCAAGAAAAAGCAGCTATTGCGGTTTTTCTTGATGATATTTCGTGCGAAGAGGTAGATCTCTGTCATCACGAATATACCGCAGCCTTAAACATCGCGATTTATCTGAAAACTGCTTTAGGCGACGACGCATTAGATGATATTGCAGACAAAATCAAAGAGCGATTAAGCGTAGCTATATCTAATGATGAATTATCGGAAAACATTTCCGAAATGACTCTTATTAGCTATGAATACGAACAAGATACGACCAATCGGACGTGGTTCGTTTCCAACCTTAAATACCAAATCAAATACGAGGATTAAACATGGCAGCAAAAACTACACCGTTCTAAAAAACACGGTTTTATATTGGCACATCCGAAGATGTCGGTAAGAAAATTACAGCTTGTGCTGTAACACCAAATGCAACAATTACTGTCCCATCAAGCGGATTCAAAACTGGTGATTGTGTCTTAGTTACCGGCTTGGGTGCACTAGATGGATATTATCCAGTTAAATCTGTTGCGGCAGATGTAATCACATTGGCCGATGAAGTTGATTGGTCAGCGTATGATCAACCAACAGTATTTACTGATGCTAAAGCGGCATTAGTGAAATGGTCAAATAATTTCTGTGAGCTCCGAAATTTAGAGCGTAGCGAAGATACATTGACCGAAGAAGATGTGACTACCATGTGTGATGATGGCAAAGCCACCGAAGCAGGTGAGTTTGAGTACGGTGAGACTCAGATGAAGTTCTTTACTGCGCCAACATCCGAAATGCAAAAATTATGCCGTAAAAAATTCTTTTCGAAATCGAAGTTCCCTTTCCGTTTAGTTTTCCCAAATGATCAAGGCACGATGTATGGCACTGGTTATTTCAAATCTGGCAATGGTTACTCCGGTGAAACTATGGGTAAATTTGAAAGCGGTGCGACTATTAAGCATACAAAACAGGAGTACCATTTACCTGTAGCTTAATAATAAAAAAAGCCAAGAGTGATCGGCTCTTGGCTTTAATTATTTGATTAACCTTTAATGCAGGAGTAGTTTACCTGCGAGTAAATTTTAACCATAAAAGAGGGTAAATACAATGGATTTGAGAAACAAATTGTTGAAGCATAAACCTAAAGTAACCGAAATTGAAATTCTTGGCGAAAAGTACTATGTAAGAGCATTAAGTGTCGGTGATGTGAACCGTGGATTGTTTGGCCAGCACAAACTATTGTGTGATATTGCAAAAGCACAAGGTATTGAGCTTGATTATGATGATCCTGATGAATTAGGCAAGCAATTAGGAAAAGTTTACGATCCATATCGTTTAGCCCGAAATCTAGCCCTCCGCTTATGTGATAAAGATGGCAATCTATTGTTTGATTTTGAAAATGAAGATGACTTGAAAGCATTATCAAGCCTAGATAATGAAGTTTCTGAAGAATTAAGTCGCGCATTGATGGGGGATGAACCAAAAAACTTAATGACCGACGCAAGTTCCAAATAACTTTATCGCTTGCGTTGGGTCAAACGTTAGAAGAAATCGAACAAATGCCTGAAAAACATTTTCAGGAATATATGCTGTTTTATCAAGAACAGCCATTTGGTTTATGGAGAGATGATTATCGCACAGCACAGATTGCTCATTTGTTAGCGTTAATTCATAAAGATCCAAAACAGAAAGCCACAACATTGAGCGATTTAATGCCATTTTTCAATGAAAATAAGGTGTCAGAAGATAAAGAAGATGATGGCGTAGAGTCTTATTTGTTAAATCGTTGATTGTTTAGTAAAAAAGTTGAAAAAATTAGCTACTCCCTATTGATTAAAATGAATGTATTTTGTACAGTATAGATAAGTAAATAAGGAGGGGTTATGTTTAAAGATGAAATTAAACTTATCCATTGGTTGGGTAAAGAGGCTATTGCGTTTTTCGCTTTATTCTTTGTATTACCTATCATTTTTATCTTGGCTGTAACAGGCATAACCTTGAAAATTTTACTTGGTGTTTCTCTGGCTTACATTACCTTTTTTATTTTTGCAAAAGTTGCTATGTTTTTCTTTATGAAGAAAACTGAAAATAAAGTGCTACAGCAAATTGAAAAAGAAAACGAAGTTAAATACGTCATCATTAAATAGTTAGTGTTTATATAGAAAGCTCGCAATATGCGGGCTTTTTTTATTTCTGGAGAAAATATGTCATCACTCGGTAGTTTATACATCGGGTTAAGTCTCGATACAGTCCAATTTCAGAATGGATTGAGTAAGTCGGAATATCAGACCCGAAAATTTACTAGACAATTTGAAGCTAATTTTTCTCGCGCTCAAGAAAAAGCACGTCAGTTCTCAGAACGCACTACGCAATATTTAAATAATATTGAGAAAGCCGCCAATAACATCAATTCGACAACAAAATGGAGTTTTCGCCTTGATAATTTAGGTAGAGCGCAAGATTTGTCAAAGCAAGCTATTGCAATGATGGATAGCTACACTGAGCTACAGAACCGTATTAGACTGGTGACTCATAGTCAGACAGAAATGGCTCAGGCTACAGAAAGCGTGTTTGATATATCATCTCGAACCAATCAAGCTGTTGGCGCAACCGCTCAAATCTATCAACGTTTTGCAAAAAATGCTGATACTTTAAATATTAGTCAGCAAAAAGTCGTAGAACTAACAGAAACCGTATCAAAAGCAGTCGCTTTATCAGGTGCTGCACAAGCGTCATCAGAAGCGGCATTAATGCAGTTCGGTCAAGCATTGGCTAGTGGTGAGTTGCGTGGTGCTGAACTTAATTCTGTGATGGAACAAACACCGGCTTTAGCACAAGCTATTGCAGATGGTTTAGGTGTTAGCGTTGGCGCACTTAAAGATATGGGTAAGAATGGTGAGTTATCTATCAACAAAGTGATAACTGCACTTGAAAAAGCAAAATCGTCTGTTGATAGCGATTTCGAGAAACGTGTAAAAACACTCTCGATGTCATACACCAATCTCGAAACATCATTTATTAAATATGCCGGTGAAGCTGACCGCACTTATGGCATCACGCAGAAACTTGGCGAGAGTGTAGATTTTGTTTCGAAAAATCTTGATCAATTAATTACTGCAGCGGTTGTTTTAACTGGTGCCTTAGCAGTTGGTAGAATTAGCCAATACAGTGCAGAGTTGGCAAAATCAGGCATTATCAGCGCAAAAAATGCTTTAGCCCATACAGCGGAAGCAAAAAGCATTTATGAAAGAGCGACAGCAATGCGAGTTGCCGCACAACTTGAAATGTCTAGCTTGACCGCACAATTACAGCTTGCTCAATCTGAACAAACTCGATTTGCATTGCGTGAAAGAATGAAAGTGCAATCTGCTCAAATTATTGCACTTGCAGAAGCGGAAGCTACAGCAAAACGAAACCTTGCTACAGCAACTAATCTTGCAACGATGGCGGCAAAAGGTTTGCAAAGTGTAATGGCTTTACTTGGTGGCCCAGCTGGTGTGATTGGTATTGCGGCTACGTCATTATTATTTTTCAGTTCACAAGCAGCAGAAGCTCGACAATGGGCATTAGATACATCTGTTGCTAACCAAGCTTTAGCTGAATCTTATGATCAAATCACCGAAGCGGCATTATCTCTTAAAATTACAAAACAGCTTGAGGATATAGAAAAATATTACGCTGAGATTGAAAAATTAAAAGCCGGTGTAAAATCAAAAAACATTAATGGCGATTTTGATGGTTTCACAGTCGTTAATGCCCAAACAGAAGCTGAAATTGAAAAAGTTAATGCTCAAATCGGCACGATGACAGAGAATGCTGATAAAGCTAAACAAGCTCTTGAAAAAATGCTTTCTCCACTTGGTGAGAAGATGCTTCGCGCTGGTAAAAATGTCGATGAAGTGCGGCAGAAATTCAAGTTGCTTGGTGTATCAGCCGAAACTGCAGATAACATTATAGCTAACTTGCCAAAAAGCTTTAATGATACGGCTAATAGTGCAAATAAAGCGGCAGATAAGACGTTAGATTTAAAAGATGCGATGGATAAGCTGAAAGAGAAATCTACGTCTCTTGCTCAAAAGCTTGAAGTTGCAAAACTCAAACAACAAGGTCAGGCTAAATCCGCTTATGTGTTGGCTGGTCTTTATGAATTGCTTGGAAAGGAAGGTGCTGAATACAACGAAGTATTGATTGGTATTGCTACAGGCACAATTACTGCAGCTAATGCGGCAGATAAAGCTGTTGGGTTATCACTTGAAACGCTAAACAAGATTTTAGCCGGTAAAGCAACATTGGAAAAAATGTTTTCCGATGAAACCAAAGTGACAACAATTGAAACTCAAATCAAAGAAAGCAACAAAAAATCAGGTGGTCGAAAATCATCAGGTGAAAATGCTAGAGATAGTTGGTTAAGTTTCTATGATGAAATTCGTAAGAAAAGTAGTTCTAGTCTTGCTGAAATTGACTTGGAACAAACAAGAATGTTTCAACGCTTGGAAGAGCACAACAAAAAAGGTGTTGTATCTCATCAAGAATATGAAACAGCAAAAACAGCTATCACTGAGCGGTTTGCTCGTCAACGGTTAGAGCTTGCAGGGAAGTATGCGCCTGAGAAATTATTACGTGCGAACTTAAATGATGAGTTAGCGATAGTTGAAGAGCTTAAAAAAGCAGGACAGCTTACAGGTGGTGAAGCTAATACTGCTGAATTGCAATTGAAGTTTGATTATGCTCAAAACAGATCTCAAAGTGCGGTCAATCCATTAGATCAATTACGCGCACTTTATGATCCGCAACAAGAGCTAATTAATCAACAAACGCAAGAGCTTGCTCAGCTCCAAGCATTTAACGATCAAAAGTTAATCACGGAAGAGGAATTCCAACAACGCAAACAGCAAATCATTGATAAATACAAAAACAACAAGATCCAAAAGGAAATGGAATCGTATGCTACAGGACTCAATGATTTGGGTGGCGCTTTTGGCACTCTTGCATCTATGGTTGAACAGTCTGCAGGAAAACAATCTGCCGCTTATAAAGCAATGTTCGCTATCTCTAAAGCATTTGCGATTGCTGAAGCAACTGTAAAATTATCACAGGCAGTAATGCAAGCTATGGCTGTTGACACCGCATTTACCCCTGCTCAAAAATTTGCAAATATGGCAGCGGTTGCAGCGGCTGGTGCTAATGTTATCTCTCAAATCACTAGCGTAGGATTTGCTAAAGGCGGTCATGTTGTCGGTGAGGGTACAGGAACAAGCGATTCCATATTGGCTCGATTATCTAACAATGAATTTGTTATGACATCCCGTACAGTTGATCACTATGGTGTTGGATTTATGAATGCCTTAAATCAACGCAGATTCCCTAAATTTGCAAATAGCGGTCATGTTGGTGGCAAATCTGATAGTTATGATGGATTGTTTAGCGGTGGTGGAGCATCAACTAATAACGAAGTATCAATAACAATAAATATTGATAAAAACGGAAATGAAAGTGTAACTGCTGAGCAAAAAGCCGCACAAGGTAAAGAGCTTGCACTAGCAATCCAAGCAAATGTACTTGAAGTGTTAAGAAAACAACGTCGTCCAGGTGGAATGCTTGGATAAGGAGATGAGATGGCTTTAAAAACATTGCCTTGGTGTCCGCAGCCTGGTTATTCGGTTGATGAAGAACCAAAGCGGAAAGTGCTTAATTTTGGAAATGGCTATCAGCAACGAATGGAAGACGGGATTAACACGCTTTTGCGTAAGTATTCCGTTACATTCAAAGTAAAAAACAAAGAATCGGCACAATTCCGCAATTTTATGAAAGAACACGGCGGAGTTCGTGCCTTTTATTTTAAGGATGTGGCACTTGGTGGCGAATTAGTAAAGGTGGTTTGTACTAAATTCCCCCGATCTGTTACCAAAACACACACGACATTTACTTGTGAGTTTGAAGAAGTAATTTAAAAATAAATAAAATGAAGTGTGTACATTTTTATTAATGAATTTGGAAAGCTAACTTTTAAAATTGACTCAAGAAAATAGTGAGAGTAGGATTTAACATCCCCCCCCTAAAATTATTCTCATTAGGAGTTCTATGTCTAAATTTTTAGAATTATCTGCTCTTCGCTCTGACAATAGTAGTTATCGGTTCATTTTAAATACAGAAGATATTGTTGATATATATCCTTATGATATAAATGAGCATAATCCACAATATTTTTTCCCCAATATCGCATGGCAGTATAGACCAGCATTTTGGATTCAGTATCCTAATGCAGACTATAAAACTCAAATAACATTGAGAAATGGGCATAGGCATTGTTGTTTGGAGGATTTTACTGCCATTCTAAACCAGATGAACGGAATAATTAGACCTAATGGCAATAGTTAATCCGAACTAATTTATGAAGCATTTAAAATACAAAGCCCCCTAGTACTCTTATTACTTAAGGGGCTTTTTTATTGGAGAAGAATATGCCAAAAGATCTACCGTCAAAAATGGTTCAAGAATTGCCGAAGTTAGAACAAAGTGCATTAATTGAATTATGGGAAATTGATTTACGTCATATTGCTAATAGCAACGGCGATGGTGGCGAGCTTTACCGATTCCACAATGGCTTAAGCCAAAGCCGTGCTAACATTTGGTGGCAAGGTAATGAATATCAGGCTTATCCAATTAAGGCAGACGGTTTTGAGATTAGTGGACAAGGCCCAAGCAATAGACCGACATTAACGGTTTCCAATCTTTACGGATTGGTTACTGGTATTGTGGCGCATTTTGGGCAGGGAGTAGGGGCTAAAGTCACTCGCCGTCTTGTTTATGCCGAGCATTTGGATGCTAAAAACTTCCCGGGCGGTGTTAACCCTAGCGCCGACCCAAATCAAGAGGTGCGTAGTTACTATATCATTGAGCAGTTAAAATCGCTTGACGATCAACAGGCAACTTTTGAGCTTGCATCCCCGGCTGAGACGGATAACGCAAAAATCCCGTTGCTAATGATTACCTCTGACACTTGTATTTGGCAGTATCGCTCCGCTCAATGTGGTTACACTGGTGGTGCGGTGGCAGATGAGTTTGATAAGCCAACAACCGACCTTAAAAAGGATAAATGCTCACACTGCATAAGAGGTTGTAAATTACGCTTTGGTGACAATGCGATTTTGCCTTTTGGCGGATTCCCGAGCACAACCCAGTATGGGGCTTAAACTAATTTATAAATGATAATAGTCTGAGTAATATTAGATTTGTGAATCAGATCACACAACTTTTGTTGTATGACGATTAAAAGTGGTTTAACATACCCCCACATAGCAAGGAAACTCATCTTAGTGATGGGATTTTGATGTCTTAGGGGGTTAAGGTGAAAAAACTTACAAATAATTTTATGATAAGAAAAACCAATGATTTGGTTGATAAAATCTATGTAAAATTATTTCCATCAAGAATTCTTCCTGAAAAGGTAGAGGATGGACCATTAGTATTTCATAAAAACGGTAATGTTTCTTTAAATTATGATAATGAACTGGTTAGAATTAATATTAATAATCATATGAAATCGCTTAAACAAATTGCAGTTGGAAAAAAATAAGTGGCAATATTGGCAGTTATGCTCATTTTAATTCTTGGATATTATTATTCGAGTAATTACGTGCCTGAGCGATTTAAATTAAAGCGTAGTACTGGTTGGGAGTCTTATGTTTTATTAGGTTCTCATGGTATTAGATTTGTTATTAGGGGAATCCTTTTTACAATAGTTGTAGGGGGACTCTTTTATATTTTTTCATTTATTTTAAATCTTGGCGCTTATTTCGGTTTCAATTATCAGCCATTTGCCTTGGAAAAATATTTAGTAACAGATATTTTAGAGATTAAGATTTACTATTTTCTGATTGCGCTAGGCGCTATCATAGCTTGTCAAACAGAGCTTAATCAGAAGAAATTTGATGTTAAGCGAATTCATCAAGAGATGATGGGAGCAAATAATATTGTTAATTTGCTTTTCTTTGCGATGCGTTCTCAAACTCCAGTAAAAGTTTCGTTGAAATCCAAGAAGGTTTATGTTGGTATTGTTGATGGTACTCAGTTTTCTTCAGCTGATTTAGAGAATCTTGTGATTATTCCTTATTTAAGTGGGTATAGAGATAAAGATAAATTATGTATTATTTTTGATTGTAATTATTTATCGGTATATCAAAAACACAACATTTCTTACTCTAATCCTGAGAATGAGGATAAATTAAGTATGAAACATTTTCGAAATGTGATTAGAGTGACAGAAATTGAATCAATATCGCTTTTTGATATGAAGTATTTTGATGATTTTGAACGTGTAGTAGAAACAGAAAATACGTAATAATCATATAAATCTTACTGCCCATTTAGGTTTCCCTAGATGGGCTTTTTTATTGGAAGTAAAAATGAAAATTCCAGATTATCTAAAAACAGAAATTATCACACACGCTAAAAGTACAGAGCCACAAGAATGTTGTGGCTTTGTTGTATTTAAAGACGGTTTCTCTTATATCCCTTGCGAAAATATCTCACACGATCCTGTTAATTTTTTTGAAATATCGGCAGATGATTTTCTTCTTGCTGAAGAACGTGGTGTCATTGTAGCGTTGGTGCATTCTCACCCTGATTCTGCTTTTGAAAAAGGATCGCCATATTTATCTATTGCTGACAGAGAATGTCAGGTTAGAACACAGTTAGATTTTTGGCTGGTGGTGGATGACGACATTAAACAGTTCCGTTCTATTCCCCCGCTAATTGGGAGAGAGTTTAAAAACAACAAGCAAGACTGCCGAAATATCGTATTAGATAGCTATATGTTGTCAGGTATTGATTTAGATGATAAGTCAGTATATCCGTTTGACTGGTTTAAATCCTCTAATCTGTATGAGGAGGGATTGCAACGATGCGGATTTTATAAGCTCATGCAAGAGGATGATGTACAGCTTGGCGACATTATCCTAATCCAAGTCGGCGCCGATGTAGCTAATCATGCCGGGGTTTATTTGGGTAACCAAATGATGATACACCACAGCGAGGATAGATTATCGGCGCGTGTACCGTATAACGGATTTTGGCTCAAGCACACTCACTCAATATGGAGATTTGGAGATTGGTACAAGTTAAATTTTACGGCGATCTTAAACGATTTGCAGATAGCCCGATAGAGCTAGAGGTTAGCAATTTTAAAGAGCTCATGAGCGGGTTATTTACGCAAATTAAAGGCCTTAGACAGCACATCCGCAAAGGCTATTATAAAATCCGTGTAGGTAGTAAGTATCTCTCTGAGGAGCAACTCAAAACAACGCCAATCATTGATCTTAAAGATGGTTGTACAGTGCATTTAACGCCTGTAGTTGCCGGGGCGGGTAAAGGCGGTAATGTATTACAAATCGTTGCCGGAGTTGTGCTAATGGTTATTGCATGGTACGCGCCACCAGCATGGGGTATGGCGGCTACCATGATGGGGGCAATGGGTGCATCACTTACATTATCTGGGGTTGTTGGATTGTTAACCAAGCCTCCGAGCATGAGCGATTACGGCAAAGAGGGCGAAAAAAAACAAAGCACCTCGTTTAGCAACATCAAAAACTTAACCCCGCAAGGCAGACCAATCCCTTTGCTTTACGGCAAAATGCTAACAAGTCTTGTGCTTATATCACAAGGGGTTGAGACGTTTGACGATATGCCGACAAAGTAAAAAATAGATTTCATTTAGACCACGTTTTATGCGTGGTTTTTTATTTTAAGGATTAATAGATGGGTGGTAGTTCAAAAGGCGGCGGCGGACATACTCCGCACGAGGCGCCAGACTCTTTACGCTCGGCGCAAAAGCTACGCGCAATCGGTTTAATTTCGCTCGGACCAATTAAAGGGCCAGCGAACAAATGGAAAGACACGTATTTTGACAATACACCGATCCAAAATGCTAATGGTGTAGATGATAATGATGCCGCTAGTTTTAACTTTAAAAACACAGAGATCCAATACAATCTAGGATATCAAGACCAAAAGCCATTAGAGGGATTTGAAGCATCTGAGCGAGAGGTATCGGTCGGAGCAGAGGTAAAACAGCAACATCCTATTACGAGATCGGTTATAGATCCAGATGTAACACGCTTACGTCTGACGATCGGCATAAATGCTTTGATTTCACAAAACGATCAAGGCGATACCAACGGCACATCGGTTGATTTCCAAATTTTAATCAACAACACGCCACGCGGAACGTATCAGATCGAGGGCAAATCATCATCTCGATTTTACCGCAGTTACGTCATAGATGATTTGCCGCCAAGACCATTTACGGTTACCGTCAAACGCGTGACTGCGGATAGCAAATCTCAACGCTTACAAAATGGCACGCATTGGGTAAGTTACACGGAGATTATCGACACCAAATTAAGCTATCCAAATATGGCTATTGTCGGCATTAAGACCGATAGCCGATACAACCCAAATTTTCCCAACATCAACTTTTTGCTGTATGGGCGTATTATCAAAATCCCGACAACTTACGACCCGGAAGCGCGCACGTACGCACCGGGATTGTGGCGCGGTGATTTTAAAATGGGGTGGACCAATAACCCTGCATGGATTTTTTACGACCTTATCACAGATAAATTAGCTGGCTTGGGTGAGCGCATTGGCGATTTTGGCATTGATAAATTTATGCTGTATGAGATTGCCAAATATTGTGATGAGCTTGTAGATGACGGCTACGGCGGTAAAGAGCCGCGCATGGTATCTAACTTATGGATTACCGAGCAAAGAGACGCTTATAACGTCATCTCTGATATGGCGTCCGTATTTAGAGCTATTGCGGTTTGGGATGGCACACAATTTACCGCAATCCAAGATAGACCAACCGACCCGGTGTGCTTATACAGCCAATCAAACGTAGTTGACGGCAAATTTAGCCGACAATACACCGCAGCGAAGGCGATTTTTACCGCAGTTGAGGTTGAGTATGCAGACGAGCGCAACCTATATCAAAAAGCGATTGAGTACGTTGCCGATGATAGCATGATTGCCCGTTACGGTTACAACGTCAAAAAAATGACCGCTTATGGTTGCACCTCGCGCGGTCAGGCTCACAGATACGGCAAATGGGTGTTGGAGACATCACGTCTTGAGCAATGCACGATTACTTTTGCCGTTGGACGACAAGGATTAATGCACTTACCAGGTGATATTATCGAGGTCGCAGATAACAACTATGCGGGCAAGGTTTTAGGCGGCCGAGTTGTTGCGATTAACGGTAAAAAGGTCACATTAGATCGGACTGTAGAGATTAAGGGAGAGAGCTATCTAAACTACATCACTACCGATGGTTTGACAAAAATCAAAATTAAGTCGGTCGATAAATCTAATCCGGCAATCGTTGAGCTTGATAGTGTGCCGCAAGGGTTGAGTATTTTTGATAACTGGGTGCTTAAATCAGGCGTAGTGTCAACGCAACTCTACCGCGCGTTAGGCATTACCGAAAATGACGACGGAAGCTATACCATTACCGCATTACAACATGAGCCACAAAAACAGGCTATTGTTGATGGTAGTGCTAGTTTTGTGCCGTCCGTTACTACTGCTCATGGCGCAGGAGTTAATAAGCCCGCTAACGCAGATATTAGCTTTGGTGATGGCGGCGTTAAATTAACGTGGACCACGCCAACAAATCAAGGAGCCGTTAAGTATGACGTTAAATTATACCGTAACGGCAATCTATACAGCACTCACTTAGACTTAGACAGCCCGGAGATTAGTTTTGATAACCTGCCAAGCGGAAGCTATACGGTAGAGATACGAGGCAAAAACGGTTTAGGGCAACTGTCCGATCCGGTAACTCGCACATTTGAGATTAATCTCAATATTCCTAGATTCGTAACTAAATCATTGTTGTTTGCTATTGAGCTTGATTGGGATTTGCCAAAGACAGCAAGTGTTGGTAACTATACCGAGGTTTGGCGCAGTACCACTAATGACATCAGCAAGGCGGTTAAAGTGGCAACTTTGCCATATCCACAAAATAACTATGTGATGAGTGGAGTGCCGTTGAGCGCGGAATACTATTTTTGGTTGCGTTGCGGCGATAAAAACGACAACAAAGGGGAGTTTACTGCGGCCGTATTTGGTGAGGCTGACCACAACCCGGATAATCTACTCAATGCAATTGAGGGCAAAATCACTAAATCACATCTTGGTCAAGAGCTCATAAACTCCATTAAAGCTGATATTAATAATGCTGTTGGCGAAGAAGCTAAAACAAGACAAACCGCTGTCGCAGGTGCATTAGCTCAAATAGCTGCGCAAGCTCAATCGTCAGGAACTGCAATAAAAAATCTTGAAAAAGCAGACCAAGCACAAGCTGAAACCATCAAAACTGTGACAGCGAAGGCTGAATCTGCTTTATCAGGCATTACTGCAGTAAGACAAGCACAAGCGCAAAGTGATAAAGCGAATGCACAACAAATTAACGCTTTAACAGCTAAAGTTGGAAATGCAGAATCAACAGTATCGCAGGTGAGCAGTGCTGTTGCTGGACTTAATGGCAAAGTTAGCTCAATGCACACAATCAAAACACAAGCTATTGCTGGTGGACGGACTGCTGTTGCCGGTATCGCACTTGGTGCAAATCAAGACGAAAGCTCTGTCATTGTCATGGCTGATAAATTCGGGATTGTGGCAAATGCTAATGATGGCAATGTCAAACCTGTATTTAGTGTAGCTGATGGTCAAGTCGGCATTCGTGGTGATTTGGTCGTAGCAGGGTCTGTGACGAGAGATAAGTTTTCTGCGGGCTCTGGGACGAACTTACTTTACAATCCTGTTTTTTTCCCAGATAACAACGGCAAGCCGTTTGGCTGGAGAGATGTTCAAACGCCTAACGGTGATTTTTCAGTTGGCGAATTAAGGCTAGAACACGAAAATAGCGGCTTTGGGAGTGATTTCTTCGCTGGTATTGATGCTAATACAGACAGATGTTTTAACTGGTTAAATACAGGGGTGAGCAACGATACGTGGGCTGTTAGCATTTATCAAGATGTCAAACTGATCCCGAACAAAAACTATATATTCTCATTCTACTCTGTCGTACATGGAGGCAGACCAGAGACCGAAGTGTACTCAATGAATAGTAGTGGCGGATATATAGGTAGATTAAATGCGACAGGCTCGGTAATTCCTAGTGCTGGCCAGCGTGGCGACGGGTATCACGGACTTGTAAATATGCCTAGATACTACTCAAAATTCACTGCTCCTGAAAGTGGAATTGTAAGACTTATAATCGCAAGCCGAGGCAAAGGACTGCAACGATTTCTTTTAATGAGAGCAATGCTCGAGGAGTGCACCTATTATTCGGCAGAGCCTAGTCCATGGGCAAATGCCGGTGTAAGTGCAATTCATGGCGGTAGCATCATTGCTGATACAATACGTGGCGACCATATACAGGCTAATCAGGAAATTAGAGCACCAAGAATAATTGGTGGCGTCATCACTGGTAATACCGTTAATGGTGCAACAGTTAATGGTGGAACGGTTAATGGTGCAGTGGTAAGCGGCGGGACAGTAAAAGGTGCAATTGTCGAAGGTGGCGTAATCAAAGGCGCAAGACTGGAAGCTGTAACTGGTAAATTTACTGGGACGCTTGAAGTCAATCAGTTGGTTGGTGGTAATTTGTGTGAGGTGTTTGTGGCAAATGTTTATATAGTTGGAAGTTCTTATCAGTCAAGAATAAGAATAGCACCATCACCAGTTAAGCGGATATTCTTTATTGTAAATTCCCATAAAACATTTACGGTAGAGGCCAATCAATCTCACGAATATTACTACTGGAATACTGATAGTGGCGTTCATCCGGAGCTTTTTAATACAGGGTACGGCAATCAAAATCCGGCAAAACTCTGCATCACTGCATACGCAGTATCAAATACAACTACAATGACTCAATTATAGGAGTAAGAATGAAATACATCACAAAACAAATCGAAGATATTCGTACTGGCGCCATGTCAGAACATCATGCTGTCACAGGATTGCAAGTTGACTATGTCAATAATAGTACATTTGTCACCATTGCGTCTTATGTGTCAAAATCTAAAAAGGATGAAGGAAAAGAATCCTTATCTGTAAATACTTTTACTATCCAAGCTGTGCCAGGCTGGGATAAAATTCCGTATGAATGGGCGTTATCTGAATTAGTCAAAGCGCAACCTGAAGACTTTGTACCTGAAACATACATCGGTTATGTCAATCCGTATATGTTTGCCGGAGGTAAAATTAAAGACCAATAAATAATAAAAGCGGGGTTATCCCCGCTATTTCAACTCTCTACGTTCATTATCAAAAATTCCCCTATAAGCTCGTCTAATATCTCTTTCTCATCTTGATTGCCCTTTATTTTGCAGTAAATAAAAGCCCTGTAACATTTTTAAGTAACAGGTTATCCACAGGGCTTATTCGTTCCGAAAGAAAATTAGCGCATATTGATTTATAAAGAAAATTTCATAGTGAAATCACAATCATTTCGGAACATAAAATCGCGCTAAAAGCCGTTAAATAAACATCGCTTTTATAATGTGTAAAACTTGGATTTTTATCGCTCAATTTGGAGTAATAAATGTGCTAAAATAGTCACAGTTCTAAAACAGTTAAAAAATTGACCGCACTTATGGCAGAGAAAATTAATACTAAGCCTTTTATCCTTCATTCCGATTTTAAACCTTCCGGTGATCAACCCCAAGCAATCGAAAAATTAGTCGAAAATTTAGAGGATGGTTTGGCTCATCAAACCCTTC
The DNA here is from genome assembly GCA_018381425.1 of Haemophilus parainfluenzae. Lineage (GTDB taxonomy): Bacteria > Pseudomonadota > Gammaproteobacteria > Enterobacterales > Pasteurellaceae > Haemophilus_D > Haemophilus_D parainfluenzae_O. Next base: position 639 of record JAGZRY010000004.1, on the reverse strand, counting down.
TCGGGGTAACGGGATCGGGTAAAACCTTTACCATTGCAAATGTTATAGCAACGTTAAATCGCCCAGCGATGTTACTTGCCCCAAATAAAACCCTCGCTGCTCAGCTTTATGCGGAAATGAAAGCGTTTTTTCCTGAAAATGCAGTGGAATATTTCGTTTCATATTATGATTATTATCAGCCAGAAGCTTATGTACCAAGTAGTGATACCTTTATCGAGAAAGATGCTTCGATTAATGATCAGATTGAACAGATGCGTCTTTCGGCTACGAAGTCGTTCTTAGAGCGTCGAGATACTATTGTAGTGGCGTCCGTATCAGCGATTTATGGTTTGGGTGATCCAGATAGCTATTTGCAGATGATGTTGCACTTACAACAAGGTGCAATTATCGATCAACGTCAGATTTTAGCGAAGTTAGCGGAATTACAATATACAAGAAATGATCAAGCCTTTCAGCGTGGTACATTCCGTGTGCGTGGCGAGGTGATTGATATTTTCCCTGCGGAATCTGACGATAGAGCGGTACGAATTGAGTTATTTGATGATGAAATTGAACGTTTAAGTTTATTTGATCCTTTAACGGGCACAAGTTTTGGCGCTGTTCCACGTTTTACGGTGTATCCGAAAACCCACTATGTAA
>JAGZRY010000197.1 GCA_018381425.1 Haemophilus parainfluenzae | reverse complement strand
TGTTGAACCAGAAGATATGTTCATTGTTTGGTTTTGTAAAACCCTACAAAACTGGAAAGCCATTGTTAGTGGTCGGACTATCGAAGAATTTATCGAAGTTACACACAATGGTGATCGCAATGAAACATATATTGATGTGTACTGCAAAACTAAAAATGTGTGTATTAAAGGTGAGTAATGAAGCAGAAGTATACTAAAAAACAATTAGAAGTTGAATTAGCGATGTTGCGAATTAGCTATGAAGTAGAGATAGCTAAAAAGATAATGGAACATCAACGATATGTTAGGGAAACGGAAGAAAAAATAGATAACCTAAAGTTGTATATGGGCATTGGTGGTTTAATTGTAATTGTGTGTGTAGTGTCATTAATACATGTGTTGATTAAGTAAAGGATATGGGCGGTGAAATATCCGTCCTATCATAAGAGGTGAGTATGAGACTTTATAGTACGTTATTTGAAGAAGGAATAGGTAATACTATTAACCTTTTAAGTTAGCAGGTGATACCCATGAATGAAATGGTTGTTATAAACATTTTACTAGTGATTTACCTTGTGGTTATTTTTAAAATGTCCTATTACTCTTATCGTGAAGCTGCTGCATTAAAACATTTTATGGTTTCTTATGCATATTGGATGCAATTGCAGAAAATTATTAGATCACAAATACGGGATATGGTAATATGTAGTATTTTGTTTGTTTTAAATATTGTCTGTGTGGTGGTCCTATGGTAGAACTTAGTAAAAAAGAATATCGTGAACTTGCATATGAGTATCTACACGAAGCAAGTAAGGCAGCATTGAGGATTAAATCGTTAAAACGTAATATCCAACGTATTAAAAGCGATATCACATCGTTACGTGCAGTAAACTACGGGAAGGAACGAGTAGACGGCGGTGAACCATCAGGAATTGAAGATGATATTAATCGGCTACTAAATATGGAAATGAGGTATAAACGTCAAATCCATGAACTACTGACTAAACGTGATGATGCTTGTCATATGATCGATACATTAACTAATACGGTTGGCTCGATTATCCTCATGCAACAATATATCAATGGTATGTCTGCTAAGGGCGCATATTCATTTGTTGGTTACGGTGAATCGCAAGGTAAAGAATATAAGAATTTGGCACTTGTAGAGCTTGGGTATAAACTCCGACGGAAATCGGCGGTAAACGGCTAATATCGACCTTTTAAGTCCACTATATCTATGATATATTGTAAGTGGAAGAACATGAGTTCATCTCCTAAGCATTTAGAGTACCAAACGCAAAAAAGGCGCATCTTAATTGATGTGCCTTTTTTGTTACAGAAAATTATGACACAAATACACTGCATCAAGCACAAATGCTTGAATAATAAAAATGGAATATGTACGGCCAATGAAATATTTTATGATGGCCTATGTCAATCCTATATTACGCATTCAAGCGCTAGCAAAAATTCATGCGGATTATGTGTAAGGAAAAATGGGAAGATGATTCGCAAGGGCGGTAATACATTAAAGTGAGGTGATGATCCATTGCGAGTAAATAGAAAAAACTGGTTGACTGACCCTGATAATTTATTACGTGCAGAAGGTTGGGCTCGTGATGGCCTTACTGATGAGCAAATAGCAAAAAATATAGGTATTTCAATTAGAACTTTATACGACTGGAAAAAGAGTTCGCCGCAGTTTTTGCAGTCCCTTAAAAGAGGGAAGGAAGTCATTGACCTTGAAGTTGAAAATGCATTACATAAACGTGCTATAGGTTACGAATATGAAGAGAAAACATACGAGAATGGAAAACTTGTTAAAGTTGTAAAGAAACAACAGCCTCCGGATGTTACGGCTCAAATATTCTGGCTGAAAAACCGTAATCCTGAAAAGTGGAGAGATACTAAAAATATCGATGTCAAAGGTGAGCTTACGGTGTCTGCTATGGATAAATTGAAAGCTGCACGGGAGAAAGCTAATGGAAAAACATGATGAATTAATAGAGGTATTAGGCGCTCTTACACATGATCCGTTAGCGTTTGTATATTTTGCCTATCCTTGGGGAGAGCCGGGGACGCCATTGGAAGATATGGAAGGTCCCGATGAATGGCAAATACAAATCTTAAAAGATATAGGTGAACAATTAAAGAAGGGCAAAGAACTACAAACCGCTATTCAAGAGGCGGTAGCATCTGGCCATGGTATCGGCAAATCAGCACTGATATCATGGCTTATTCATTTTGCAATATCTACTCATGAGAATACTCGTGGCGTAGTAACTGCTAATACAGAAGGTCAGCTCAGAACAAAAACATGGCCAGAGCTTAGTAAGTGGCACAATATGTTCATTGCTAAAGATTTATTTACGTATACGGCAACAGCTATATTCAGTAGTGATAAAGACTACGAAAAAACATGGCGTATTGATGCTATTCCTTGGAGTAAGAATTCCCCTGAATCATTCGCCGGTCTTCACAATCAAGGTAATCGGATATTGGTTCTATTTGATGAAGCCTCTGCTATTGATGATGTCATTTGGGAAGTAACTGAAGGGGCTCTTACAGATGCTAACACGGAAATTATTTGGTGTGCATTTGGTAACCCTACTCGTAATAGTGGGCGGTTCCGTGAATGTTTTAGAAAATATAGAAAGTTCTGGAATACATATCAGATTGATAGTAGAACCGTTAAGATATCTAACAAAGCTAAGATTGAAGAATGGTTAGAGGCTTACGGTGAGGATTCCGACTTCTTCAAAGTTCGTGTGCGTGGTGTGTTCCCTTCCGCATCAGATTTGCAATTCATCTCTATTGAAATTGCTGACAAAGCACAAAAACAATCTTATAAGCCGGGAGCATTTGAACATCTACCTGTAATCATTGGTGTGGATCCTGCATGGACTGGTTCAGACTCCTTAGAAATAGTAATGCGTCAAGGTTACTCTATGAAGTCGCTTGCATCTATTCCTAAAAATGATGATGACTGGCGCATGGCTCAGCTGATTGCTCAGTTCGAGGACGAATACAAAGCTGATGCCGTATTCATTGATATGGGGTACGGTACAGGAATATATTCTATCGGTAAGCAATTAGGGCGCAAATGGCGATTAATTGAGTTTGGCGGTAAGAGTAATGACCCTGTATACCTCAATATGAGAGCCTACATGTGGGGACAGATGAAAGAATGGCTCCGTGAGGGTGGTTCTATTCCACCAAATGACCAAGCCTTATACGATGATATCGTAGGGCCTGAAGCGATCATTGATAAGAATGGTCGCATTCAGCTTGAAAGTAAAAAAGATATGAAAGACCGAGGGTTGCCATCTCCGAATAAAGGGGACGCTCTCGCCTTGACCTTTGCTGCGCGGGTCGTTAAAAAAAGCGAAACAGGCAATAGGATTGTAGCTAATACAAGTTACAGTCCTTTTTAATTTGTTAGAAAGCGAGGAATAAAGATGTGTATGAAGAGTGCATCTGCTAACTATACACCACCTGCTCCAGCTCCAACTGTTCAAACGAATATGAGTAATCAGACTGGTGAGGAAATGGCAGAAACTAAACGCAAATTCAAACGTGGCTTTGAATCTACTATCTTAGGTCCGACTGTGGGCGGCCAGAAATCAATTTTAGGGGGATAGCATGGCGGAAATGGAATCTTTACTGGCTAGACAACCTACGGAGGGCGTTAAGCCTGTTAGGCGTGATTATGCGAAGTTGAGAAAGAAATTCTCTCAGCTATTTAATGCGCAGCAACGATATGTAAATAAGTGGAAGCAGTTGCGTGACTATCAGTTGCCGTTTATTGGTCAATTTGATGGTGAAGAAGACCAATCAGAACCTTATAACGGTAAAATCCTAAATCCTGTAGCTTGGGAAAGTTGCCAAATATTTGCCAGTGGTGTTATGAGCGGACTTACTCCACCAAGCCGTAAATGGTTTAAGCTAACCATGGAGAATATCGACGTAGCAGCGAATAGCCAAGTCGCTGAATTATTGGATGAACGAGAGGAAATCTTGTATGCAGTTCTTGCT
>JAGZRY010000196.1 GCA_018381425.1 Haemophilus parainfluenzae | reverse complement strand
GACAGACTGTAGTAATAATCTTTTAATAAGATAATAAATTCTAAAATTGAATTATAAACATTATTTAAAAAAGCATAGCTTATTAGCTATGCCTTTTTATATGAGCCAATTAGAATTTATAATTTAAACTCAGAATATAAGTTCTTCCACGTGCAAAGTTATAAAGTACAGATTTATCTTTTCCTCCATCTTCACAAGTATTATTTTTACTACAAATTGAATCATTTAAGCTTGAATAATAGCGCTGTGAAGCAGCATCGTTTCCTGAGTCTAAAGGATCAACATAACGTTTATCTAGTAGGTTTTGTACTTCAGCTTTGATAATTAAATCTTTAACAGGTTCATAACTTACATGCAAATCTAAAATAATCGGTTGTTTATTAATTTCCTCTGTTTTCTTGATTGCATAATAAGTTCGTTCATGGCTAGTATTTAATTCAAATTGAGAACCGTTAATATAATCTTCTTGAATGGTTGCTCGTTTACTTTTCCCATAGTAACGTGCTGCGATACCAAGAGTTAATTTTTGATCAAACCAGCGAGATCCAAGTTCTAATCTTCCATAATCTTTAGGTAACATTGAGATACGAGATAGACCATAACCTTGTTTTAGAATGTCATCTTTTGATGCGTTATTAGGACGTGGACTTGCATCTGCATAATTGGTTGGTTGATTTGTTCGTTGGTATGCATAAGACAGATTTGCAAAGAAACGTCCCATGTCATAATTTACTTCTAATTCAACACCGCTCTTTTTCACAATTGGCTTATAATTTTGATGAGCAATGGTAAATCTAAATCCATTCTCAGAAGCCCAGTCAGGAACAATGCCATCTCTCCACCATACACCATATACATTATGAATATAATTTTTGATAAAACTACGATAGCCAACTAATTTCAAACCTAATACATCTTCTTTAGTGAAAACGCCTTTTTTATAGGTATTAAAACCAAGTTGATAAGTTTCAGCTCGCTCAGGTTTTAATGCCGTATTCACCCCCGCATCAGACACTTGAGAGAAAAACATCTATTGAATATTCGGCATTCTGTGTGTTCGTGAATAAGTAAAAAATGGCATAAAATAATCACTCAGTTCTGCACTTAATGTAGCAGAATGATTGAATGCCTTTTTATGACCTGATTTATGCAAAATCGGTTCATTAATTTGATCCGCTGTATTTTCATATCCAACATACTCACCATTAAATGCATAATGGGTAAAATTCACGCTGTAATCTAAATGATAAATGCCTTTAGAAAGTGCGGTATCAAAATACACCGTTTTAAATTTCTGCTTACCTGAAGGTTGTAAAATTACTGAACGTTGTGGCAGTAAATTACGGCTGCCTTTAAATCGTCCTAAATTACTGTAGTTACCTTGATCATGTGAAGCATCATCATAAAACAAACTTAATTCTTCTGGAAAACGGTTTTTACTGTATTCATTAGTAAAATAGTTAAACCCTAATGTGGTTTTTAAATCGATTTCTTTTGGCAATAAGAAAGTATAGCTGTTATTTATATCAACAATATTTGCCACATTCTTGGTAATAAGTTTGTCTGCAACTTGCCAACCAGCAAAAAAGCCACCCTTAGGATAAATGGTTTTACCTAAGTTATGTGCTACCATTAGATTTAGATCAAGATAGCGATTATTATTAAAATTATAATTTAATTGATAATTACGATTTTCGATTTTTCGAGAACCAATTTTATTATCAAGGGTACGTATTTGTGCACCTAAGGTATGGTTATCATCGCCATATTCAAATTTTAATAAATGGCTACGAGAACGAGATTGCAAACTGCCTGGTTCAATAGGAGCAACACTATATTGATCTTTATTACGTTCAAATGAGTTATTTGTGGAATCTACATCATTTTGTAATTCAGGGATATTTTGAGGTTGTATGCCATTTTCCAATTCTCTCAGAATTTTTCTTCTGGTTTCATTTTTATAAGTATTAAGTTGATAGCTAGATGTATTGTAACGAGGCTCATTAGGCGTATCTTCTTCACTAACATAATCATAATTTTCTTCTTTTCTTTCAATCCGAGTAATACAACCTGGTGTTCTTGTTTCGGTCGCTCCAGTTAGCTCATCGGTTGTTGTAATTGGGTCTGTATTTCCATTAAATGTTGGATTGGGTGCGTTGCAAGACCAATGATTTTTGTTTAGATCAGGAGTCCACTGTCCAGCTGAATTTAAAACATAACCGGCATTGTGGAAATAGGCTTCTTTTTCTTTAGCAAGAATATCTTGTCCAAGCGAAGACAAGCGTTCTCCCCCTCCGATACGATAATCTTGAGATATCTCACGTTGACTGTAACCATATACCACACCAACATAACCACCATTATCAAGCCATTTTCTGCCTGCAGCCATTGTCATAAAATTCGATTTAGTTGCATTGCTCCCCGTCATTCCTTTTACGATGAGCCCAAAAGGTTTGTCATCAGTGATAACATCATTAACGCCTAATGTTCTAAAATTGGCACTACCAGATAAAGTATTTACGCCATTGGAACCTGAAAAGTTACTTTTATTGACATCGACACCTGCAATGAAGTTAGGATCAAGCGATGCACCGAATTGAGAATTACCACCTGATTGACCTGAGTCCATGGCAGTAGAGTAAAAAGTTTGAGTGACGCCATCGACCATAGTATTGACACGACCTAACTCATTTTCGCCACGAATATTCACAGAAACTACGCCAGAGCCTTTATCTTGTTGAGTAAATGCACCTGGGATACTTCGAATAACTTGATCGATAGTCTGGGTTTCTTTAAAAATATGCTCTCGGGTACTTTTCGCTTTTGCTTCCGTAAAAGGTTTTTTATCGTTAGCGACATTTTTTTCTACTACATCAATTTGATCTAATGTTTCTTCATCAGCTTTTGCATCAACGATAGAAACACTAAGGGTATTGATTAAGCAGAGTGTGATTAAATTTAATTTAATAACTTTCTTCATTACATATCCTTATTGTTTTTTTGAGAAAGATTCGCATTATCTTATTGTGTTTTGTAAAACTCAATAGTTTTTATTAAAATTAATACAAAATCATAAAAAAATGAAAAAAATTAATTTTAAGAGGTAGGGATAAGTGGGGTAGCTCCTTAACTAAAAAAGCTTATAGGTGCGCATTTGTTATTTTTTACTCTTTGTTAGTGGATCTTGAGTTAAGTTTGAAAGGTGGCAATAGCGAAATAGAGTGTTTATCTTTATAATACGTCAACTTTTGATAAGTAAAGGATAAGTTATATGGGAACGATTATTACCGTTGATGGTCCTAGCGGTGCCGGGAAAGGTACGCTTTGTTACGCTTTGGCAGAAAAGCTAGGTTATGCGTTATTGGATAGTGGAGCAATTTATCGCGTGACGGCATTGGCTGCGTTGAAACGTCATGCAGACTTAACCGATGAAGAAGGATTAGTGGAGTTAGCACGTCATTTAGATATTCAGTTCATTCCGAAAAATGGTGAAGTAAATGTGCTTCTTGGCGGAATGGATGTGAGTCATTTAATCCGTACGCAAGAAGTGGCGGAAGCTGCTTCAAAAGTGGCGGTTTTTCCTAAAGTTCGAGCAGCTTTACTGCAACTTCAGCAGAATTTTGGTAAAAATGACGGTCTGATTGCGGATGGGCGAGATATGGGAACGGTGGTTTTCCCAAATGCACAAGTTAAACTATTTTTAGACGCAAGTGCGGAAGAACGTGCAAAAAGACGCTATAAACAGTTGCAAAATAAGGGAATTAATGGTAACTTTGCACAGATTTTAGCCGAGATACAAGAACGCGACTTTCGCGATAGAAATCGTGAGGTTGCGCCATTGAAACCGGCTGATGATGCTTTATTGTTAGATAGTACAACATTGAGTATTGATGAAGTCATTACTCAAGCGTTAGCTTATATTCAACAAAAAGCGTCAATTTCGATTTAACTGTTTATTCAAGGAAGAATAGACATTTATCCTCAACCCCGCATTTTATGGATCTTAATGTGGATGTTATTAACTTAAATTA
>JAGZRY010000195.1 GCA_018381425.1 Haemophilus parainfluenzae | reverse complement strand
TTTAGAATATAACCGTTTAGGTAGCTTTGACGATACTAAAGTGAATAACTATGGCGCTAAAGTGGGCGTAGGTTACGAATTCTAATTTCCCTTTTGAAAGTGCGGTTGATTTTCACCGCACTTTTTCTTTTGGATGTAAAAATTTGTATCGGGCTAATCTGTTTGTGATTCATTCATATAGCAGTTAAAATCCTCGTTCTAAATGAAATCGGGGATTTTTTATTTTTAGAGGTGAGAATATGATTATTGTTTATGGCATTAAAAACTGCGATACGGTGAAAAAAGCATTGAAGTGGCTAACTGAACATAATATTCAACATAAATTACATGATTATCGTGTGGATGGATTAGATACTCAGTTCTTACAACAAGTAGAAGCACAATTTGGTTGGGAAAATTTAGTTAATAAACGTAGTACAACGTGGCGTAATCTTGATGAAAATGTGAAAAATACACTCTCGAAATCTACTGCACTTTCCGTATTAGCTGAAAATCCAACGTTAATCAAACGTCCGATTATTTTGCAAGATGGTAAGGCATTGATTGGATATGATGAAGAAGAGTATGATTTAGCATTTAGATAAAATAGATTAGTAAATAGGTTTTAGCGTTCTATCTGAAGTATTGTTATTAAGCTGATATAAATGCATCGCAAAATGTCAATTTTTGACCTTGCCTTTTATTTTTAATAAGAATAAGATTCATTATAATATTATTGCAAGTTCAATCATTGATGTGATAAATATTTCATAGCAGTTGGTTATTTGTTTGGAATTTTTTATATGATTGAATTGTAAATTTTCTTAATTAATTGCCAAGCAAAGAATTGATTATGCATAACAAATCTTATTTTGTTCTCCTTCCACTTCCATTTTTCTTATCTAATGCTTTTGCTGAAGATGCGCAATCTGTAACATTGTTGGAGCCTATTGTGGTCACCGGTGTTACTCAGACGAATGCTAATTCAGTCAAGCTTAATCCAAAAACGACACTTCAACCTTTACCCGCTGGTGATGGTGCAGATTTATTGCACTCTGTGGCAAATGTGAGCGTGATTCGTAAAGGTGGGAGTTCTGGCGATCCATTATTTCGCGGGTTAGGTGGTTCTCGCTTGAATATTCAAGCAGACGACCAATTCATTTATGGTGGGTGTAGCAATCGTATGGATCCACCAACTGCTTATATTTTTCCATCCGCTTATGATGAAGTCGTTGTTACTAAAGGACCTCAAACAGTCACACAAGGCACAGGTCTAGTGGCTGGAGCCGTACATTTTGTTCGTAAAGAACCTGAATTTGATACGCAAAACACTTATTTAAATGGCAGTGTAACCCTTGGTGGGAATAAACGTCATGATACTTATTTTGATGCGATGGCGGGTGGCAAATATGGTTATTTACGTACCAGTGTGTCACATAATGAAGCAGGTAATTACAAAGATGGTGATGGTAATCGCATTCATTCTTCTTTTGAGCGTCGTAATCAAATGTTACAGCTTGGTTTCACTCCGACAGAAAACACTTTATTGACTGGAACTTATGAACGTAGTCGAGGCGAAGCGGCTTATGCGGATCGGATGATGGATGGGAGTAAGTTTGATCGTGATGCATGGAATGTACGTTTGGTACAACGTAATATTACACCTTGGTTCACTGAACTTGAATTACGTTACGGTCAAAGCAAGATTGATCATGTGATGGATACTTATAGTATGCGTTATTTAAGCATGATGGGAAATCAAGTTAAAAAAGCAATGAATCCAAAACGTGAAACCAATACAGGGCATTTGAAAGCAACCTTTGATTGGCCTGATATTAATTTACAAACAGGCATCGATTATATGCGTGATAAACACCTTTCACGTATGAAAATGAATGGTGAGGGCTATAGACACAAGCCTTATCAACCACAACAAAACTTTACTCAATGGGGTGGATTTGTTGAGGGGGCTTGGACGGCAAGTGATAGTCGTAAGTTTATTTCTGGTTATCGTTATGATGAAGTCAAAGCTGAATACGACACTTTAATGGCAAATCACCCAAATAAAAACCATACGTATGGTTTACATTCAGGTTTCTTCCGTTGGGAAGAAGAAATCAATGGCATTAAATATTATGCAGGTGTAGGGATTGCAGAGCGAGCGCCAGATTATTGGGAACGCCGTGCAAGCCAAGTTTTAGATAAAGAGCAAAACCGCCAAATTGATACGGGATTAATTTGGAAAAATGATGCCTTTGATTTTTCTGTATCGTTATTTGGTAGTGATGTTCACGATTTTATTATGTTAGAACGAGTAGGTAAAAATGTCTCAGCTCGTAATATCAAGGCAACCCGATTAGGTGGCGAACTTGAAGGCAAATGGAGATTTGCTCGTCACTGGGAAATCGGTAGTAGTCTTGCTTATACTTATGGTAAAAATCGCACGGACGACCGTCCACTCGCTCAAACCCCGCCATTAGAATGGAAAAACTCATTAACTTGGGATAATGAAACCTTGAGTGTAGGAGTTTTATGGCGGTTGATTTCGGCTCAAAAACGCTATGCAGCGGGACAAGGCAATATTATCGGGCAAGACATCGGTGCTTCAGCAGGCTTTGGAACGTTATCCTTTAATACAGGGTGGAAAATTAATAAATATGCTACTTTGCAGGGCGGAATTGATAACTTATTTAATAAATCCTATGCAGAGTTTGTGAGTAAAGGCGCAGATCCTTCAGCGGGGCTTCAAACTGTTCGAGTGAACGAGCCAGGACGTCAATATTGGTTACGTTTACAAGTTCAATTCTAGGATTCTTCATAAACTAATAAAAACGGATAACGAGGTTATCCGTTTTTTATTTGAACAGATTTAAATTGAAGGAAAATTTTGTTAAATTAGACCGCACTTTTAGTCGTCACTGAATATTATGAAACAAAAAACTATTGAGCTTGCACAAGCATTAATTCATCGCCCCTCTATTAGCCCAAATGATGAGGGCTGTCAGCAACTAATTGCGGAACGTTTGGAAAAACTCGGCTTTCAAATTGAATGGATGCCTTTCAACGATACGTTAAATTTATGGGCGAAGCATGGTAGTGGTGAGCCAGTCATCGCCTTTGCTGGGCATACCGATGTGGTACCGACGGGCGATGAAACGCAATGGACTTATCCGCCGTTTTCTGCCGAAATTGTGGATGATATGCTTTATGGTCGTGGTACGGCAGATATGAAAGGCTCATTAGCAGCAATGATTGTGGCGGCAGAAGAATATGTGAAAGCGAATCCGAATCATAAAGGAACGATTGCTTTGTTGATTACTTCTGACGAAGAGGCAGCCGCAAAAGATGGCACGGTTCGTGTTGTCGAAACGTTAATGGCGCGCGGTGAGAAAATCACTTATTGCATGGTAGGCGAGCCGTCAAGTTCAAAAACATTAGGCGATGTAGTTAAAAATGGTCGTCGAGGTTCGATTACAGGTAACCTTTATATTCAAGGTATTCAAGGTCATGTCGCTTATCCCCATTTAGCGGAAAACCCAATTCATAAAGCGGCGCCTTTCTTGCAGGAATTAACTACATATCAATGGGACAATGGCAATGAATTTTTCCCGCCGACCAGTTTACAAATTGCAAATATCCATGCTGGTACAGGGAGTAATAATGTCATCCCTGGTGAGCTTTATGTGCAATTTAATTTACGTTATTGTACGGAAGTCACTGACGAAAGCATTAAGCAGAAAGTGGCAGAAATGCTTGAAAAACATGGCTTGAAATACCGTATTGATTGGAATTTATCGGGTAAACCATTTTTAACGAAACCGGGTAAATTATTAGATGCATTAACGACCGCAATTGAGCAAACAACCGGTATTACACCACAAGCAGAAACAGGTGGCGGTACCTCTGATGGACGTTTTATTGCATTAATGGGCGCTGAAGTTGTGGAATTTGGGCCGCTTAATGCAACGATTCATAAAGTGAATGAATGTGTAAACGTTGATGATCTTGCCAAGTGCGGTCAGATTTATCATCAAATGTTAGTGAATTTATTGGATAAGTAAGAT
>JAGZRY010000194.1 GCA_018381425.1 Haemophilus parainfluenzae | reverse complement strand
CCTTTCTGAACCATTTCAATAGCTAAACGCATCGACGTGCCTTTGCTATGACGCAATGCATGAGAAATACCTTGATTGTTATCAATAGTCTTAGTGCAATGATGAATTTGAATACGTTCTAAAAGAGAAGAAGGTGCATTTTCCAGTAAGGGGGAAATTTGTTGGCTATCGCCAAACAGCACTAAAGAGAGCATTGGATCTGCTTCCAACGCTGAAAGAGATGCGGGGATAGTAATACGGGGACCAATGTCCCCGCCCATCACATCTAACGCTAAGGTTAGACGGTTCAAGTGAATACCTTATAAGTAAAATTACTTATTGATCACTTTGCGACCACGGTAGTAACCATCAGCAGTTACGTGGTGGCGTAAGTGAGTTTCACCGCTTGCTTTATCCACTGATACTGCAGCAGTAGTTAATGCATCGTGTGAACGACGCATATCACGACGTGAACGAGATTTTTTGTTTTGTTGAACAGCCATTGGCTATACTCCTAAATTTAATTTACTTTTGCTTTAAATTAGCTAATACAGCGAACGGGTTCGGTTTTTTTGCCAATTCTTCAGGCAATTCGCCAAAAACCTGTTCGTGCGCGGACACTTCACAGTGTTCAGATGAATGCATTGGAACAAGCGGTAGAGCTAAAATAAGTTCGTCTTCCACTGCACCAAGTAAATCTATTTCACCAAACTCATTAAATTCGATTGGCTCATAAATTTCCGGCAAGTCATCAGCCTGATCCCAATTAGCCACTGGACTATACATAAAATGACATTCCAATGTTTGTTTGAATGGTTCGCCACAACGTTGACAGTCTAATTCGACATCAACTTGTACTTGCCCTTTCATCACCACTAATTTTTGTGGATCAATATAAAACGATAATGTTACCTGTGCATCGCTGAGCACTTTCCCCGTAGATTCAGCTAAACGCACTAACTGACTAGCGGTATAATAACCATCATAATCAATTCTTTGTTGAGCGTCTTTAACCGGATCAACGGTTAGGGGTAGTTTTACCTTTTGCATAGGGTGCGAATATTACCTGTTGTCAATAAAATAGTCAAAGGAAATTCGCACTAATTATGAGAAAAGTTCAATCTCTATCTAAACTCTCTCAAGATTTACACCTTTGCAAAGTGCGGTCATTTTTTCCTGTGTTTTACTCGGCATGCTCACTCAAGAAGCCACCACTTTGATGTTTCCAAAGGCGAGCATAAAGGCCATTTTGTTCAAGCAATTCTGAGTGAGTCCCTTGCTCGACAATTTGCCCTTTATCTAACACAATTAAACGATCCATTGCCGCAATAGTGGATAAACGGTGAGCGATGGCAATAACCGTTTTATTTTCCATCATCTTATCGAGACTTTCTTGGATCGCTACTTCTACTTCGGAGTCTAACGCACTGGTCGCTTCATCCAACAGTAAAATTGGTGCATCTTTTAACATCACTCGTGCAATGGCAATACGTTGGCGTTGTCCACCTGACAGTTTCACCCCACGTTCACCAACATGAGCATCATAGCCTTTTCTACCTTGCGCATCGCTGAGATAAGGAATGAAATCGGCTGCTTCCGCACGTTTAGCCGCATTGATCATTTCTTCGTCCGTCGCAGTTGGGCGACCATAAATGATGTTATCGCGAACAGAACGGTGTAAAAGCGAGGTATCTTGTGTTACAAGACCAATCTGACTACGAAGGCTTTCTTGGCTTACATCTAAAACATTTTGACCATCAATGGTAATTGAACCTTCTTGTGCTTCGTAGAAACGTAGAAGTAAATTCACAATGGTTGATTTACCTGCACCAGAACGACCAATTAAGCCCACTTTTTCACCTGGTTTGATGGTGAGATTAAAATGGTTAAGTAACGGTTTATTCGGATCATAGGCAAACGAAACATTGTTAAATTTGATCTCACCTTGTTTTACTTCTAATGCAACACAATTTGGCTTATCAACAATGGTATGCGGTTTGGTTAGTGTTGCCATACCATCATTCACTGTCCCGATATTTTCAAATAAACGAGCTGATTCCCACATAATCCAACGAGAAAGACCATTTACACGTAACGCCATCGCGGTTGCTGTAGCCACTGCTCCCACGCCAACTTGGCCGTTTTGCCATAACACCACACCTAAAATCGCGGTGCTTAACGTTAAGAAAATATTGGTTGCGTAAGTTAAGGTATCTAATGAGCTCGCCAACCGCATTTGTGCATGCACGGTGACCATGAATTCTTCCATGGAACGTTTGGCATAATTCGCTTCTCTCGCATCATGTGAAAATAGTTTTACCGTTGCAATATTTGAGTAAGCATCTGTAATACGCCCTGTCATTAGAGATCGAGCATCAGCTTGTCGTTGCGCAGTTTTCGCTAAGCGTGGAATAAGCAAACGTAAAATAGTCACAAATGCCACAATCCATAAGAAAAACGGCACTAAAAACCAAGTATCTAAAGCCGCAAGCACTAAGCCGGAGGTGATAAAATATACGGCAACATACACCAGCATATCCGCAATGGTCATGACTGTATCTCGCACCGCAAGAGCGGTTTGCATCACTTTCGCCGATACGCGACCTGCAAATTCATCTTGGTAGAAGCTTAAGCTTTGGCCTAGCATCAAACGATGGAAATTCCAACGCAAACGCATTGGAAACACCCCTTGTAACGTTTGTAAGCGTACATTCACGCCCACAAATGACCATACAATACTGAAAATAAGCAAAGCTGCCATACCGGCAAGCAGATGCCCTTTTTCTTGCCAAAGTGTGGTTGGTGAATAAGCCCCCAGCCAATCCACCAATAATCCCATAAATTGGAAAAGTAAGGCTTCCATCACACCGGTACCGACCGTCAATACCGCGAGTAAAAAGATCCAACCCTTCATGCCATCAATGCTTGACCAAATAAAACGGAACAAACCTTTTTCAGGCGTCGTAGGATTGTTTTCCGGATAAGGATTTAAACGGTTTTCAAACCATGAAAATATTTTATTAAACATAACAATACCTAAAAAAATTAAAGGCGACAAAGCCGCCTAAAGTGCGGTCATTATAGCGTAAGTTTTGAACAATGGGCTACGCTTTACGAAACTGACTCGGTGAAAGCCCATAAATTGCCTTAAATGCTTTACTAAAATGTGCTTCTGATTGATACCCCACTTCAAGGGCAATCGCCAAAATAGTCTTTTGCGTATTTTTCAATAAAACGGCTGCCATTTCTAATCGCACTTGAGTGAGAAATTTTCCTGGTGGCATCCCGAGTTGCTGTTGAAATATCCGCATAAACGTTGCACGAGACATGGATGCCAACGCTGCTAATTGCTCAATATTCCAATCTAATTGAGGTGAAAACAGGATTTTTTCAAGGACTTGATTCAGCCTTTTATCCTGCAACGCAGCTAATAAGCCTTGATTGAGCAAACCTATTTGCTGAGCATGACGCAAAATATAAATAAACAATACGTTTGATAATGCATCAATCACAGATTTTGTGCCTTGCTCTGGTTTCTCGGCTTCTTGTAAAAAAAGTGAAACCAAAGGCTGTACAGGCGTATTTTGTAGCGAAAGATGCAAATAGTCTGGTAACGACTCAATTAATAATGACGGTTTTTGATAATAAAACGTCCCACAAAACATCTTCAGATCAGGCGTACCTGCTCCTATTTGATGAACATTAAAAAGTGCATTTGATTGCTCTCTCTGTAGGGTATTCTCTCTTTTTTGTTGAGAACTGCCCAAAAAGTGTGGTCGATTTTGAGGGAGAAAAAAGAGATCGCCTTTTTTTAAATGAAATTGTTTTCCCGCAAAGGTTACCCAACACTCACCTTGCTCGATTAAATGAAATAACCCTTGATATTCCGCCGCATCTGGTTGATGTTCAACTTGCCAATCCCCTTGAAACAAGCAGCGAATATTAATTTCCCCACGCACTTGCGCCAGCTGTATTAATTTATCTAAATAATCCATTGTGAGATTTTCCGTCTAAAAGTTAAGACAATTTGACAAGTATCATACGCTAATCTGCTTATAATTCCTCTCGAAAT
>JAGZRY010000193.1 GCA_018381425.1 Haemophilus parainfluenzae | reverse complement strand
ACAAACCAAGTTTTTGATTTATTGTATCAATTTGAATTTTAGGAAAGGACATGCATAACGACAAGCAACTGGCTCAACTCGCAGAACCTCATCACCGAGGTGAGGCCCGGGAGATTGCCGCCATTGATTTAGGCTCAAACAGCTTCCACATGATTGTGGCACGCATTATCAATGGCTCAATTCAGGTGCTTTCTCGTTTAAAACAAAAAGTGAGACTTGCCGATGGCTTAGACGAGCACAATGTATTAAGCCAAGAAGCCATTGAGCGCGGTGTAAATTGCCTTGCACTTTTTGCTGAACGCTTACAAGGCTTTGCGCCAGAAGATGTGAATGTCGTCGGCACTTATACCTTACGAAGAGCGGTCAATAATGACGAATTTTTACGTCAGGCTGCCACTGTCTTTCCCTATCCGATTAATATCATTAGTGGTCAAACTGAAGCCAAAACCATTTATGCGGGTGTTTGCCACACTCAACCCGAAAGCGGACGTAAACTGGTCATAGATATTGGTGGTGGCTCGACAGAAATGATCATCGGCGATGATTTCACCCCCTTAGTGGCGGAAAGTCGTCACATGGGCTGCGTCAGCTTTGCCAAAAAATTCTTCCCGAATGGACAAATTTCAAAAGAAAACTTCGAGCAAGCTCGCCAAAGTGCGGTCAATAAAATTGAAGATTTAAGCTGGGAATATCGCAAGCTCGACTGGCAATCAGTGTTAGGTTCATCCGGCACCATCAAAACCGTCTATCAAGTGATTACAGCAACTCTTGACCCGAACGGCATTATCACGGCTGAACGCTTACAAAATTTAATTGAACGAACCTTACAAGCTTCCCATTTTGAAGAGCTCAATATTGCGGGATTAAATCCTGATCGCGTGGATGTCTTCGTGCCAGGCTTAGCCATTTTAAGTGCTGTTTTTGACGTCTTTGGTTTAGAAAATATGCGCTACTCTGACGGCGCTTTGCGTGAAGGGGTAATTTACAGCCTGGAAAAAAACTTCCAAGTTTCAGACATCCGTACACGTACCGCATTAGGGCTTGCCGAACAATTTAACTTAGATTTAGCGCAAGCCGATCGCGTGGCAAATAGTGCGAAAACCTTAATTGACCAATACGCCCATTGGCAAAAACCGCATCTTGCTGATGAAATGAAAAATCTGTTGATTTGGGCGGCACGCTTATTAGAAGTCGGTATTGTCATTAATCATCGCAATGTGCAAAAACATTCCGCTTATATTCTGCAAAATATGGAATTACCGGGTTTTGATCGCGAGCAACAACGCTTATTGGTGAATTTAGTTCGTTATCATACGGGTACATTTAAAAAGAATGATTTACCTATTTTTGCTCGTTATGCAGATGAAGATGTCCTTGTTTTACTGCTTCTTTTACGCATTTCGGTGATTTTAAATAAATCTCGCCAAGCAACAGATAGCACGGATAAAATTAATCTCAGAATTGACCGCTCTTCACAGACTTGGGAACTGACCTTTGAGAAACATTATTTAGATAACAATCCGTTAGTGTGGAATGAATTGCGCTTAGAAAGTAATTTACTCAAAGATTTAGAACTCAGTTTGATTTTTAACTGATAGAATAAAGGCTTTTGTGCCCTTATTTTTTATCTTGCTCCAACAGCAAGCTATAAATATTGGCGAGATAATAGCTCTGCTCGGCTTCGGGAATATCTTGCGGAATAAAAGAAAGCAAATCGTGGTGAATTTCCAAAACATCAGGGAAAATGACCGCACTTTGCATTTCATCATAAAAGGATTGATGGAGCGGAGAAACGCAACCGCCTCGTTTTAAGCGAGCAAGGCTGTTGGCAATATGCAATAAGAGTGTGATGACAGTCGGAATGGACACATCAATGCGCCAATGATGCTCTAGGCGACTTTGCAAAGTCAGAATAATATCAATAACGTCCTGATCAATCTGACCGCGAATTTTCCAACGGGTTAATTGTTTGAGTAACGACATAACATTCCTTTTTGAGATAGGATAACTTTACCGCTATTTCATAAAATTACCAGTGCACAGATCACAAAATTGAAACAAAGTGAAAAAATTTACGAACTAGGAAAGCAATAAATGATAGATAACAGACTTTTTGAAAAATATGATGGCTTGATTTTTGATATGGATGGCACCTTAATCGACACCATGCCAGTGCATGCACGCGCATGGAACCTAGTAGGGGAACAATTTGGTTATCGTTTTAACAGCCAAATTATGTATGATTTAGGTGGCGCAACCGTGAGCACTATCGCCTCCGCCATTATGCAAGATGCCGGTATGCCACAAGAACGTTTAAATGAAGTCATACAAGCGAAACGCAAACTTTCTTATGAATTAATTCCAACAGAATCAAAATTACTTCCGACCTTTGATGTGGTACGTTATTACTATCAACAAAAACCAATTGCGCTTGGTTCAGGTTCAAACCGCCAAATCATTGATATGTTGATGCAAAAATTAGACATCAAACATTACTTTAACGCCATTGTCAGCGCTGATGATGTGAAAGAACACAAACCCCACCCTGAAACCTTTTTACGCTGCGCAGAATTGGCAAAAGCTGAACCGTCACGCTGCATCGTCTTTGAAGATGCCGATCTCGGCGTAAAAGCGGGATTAAGTGCAGGGATGGATGTGTTTGATGTCAGAACGCGTGAGATTATTAGAGCCTAATGTGGGACATTTTCTCTTTCAGCTTTTTGGCTGATTTTTGGCAAACCCATGGCTTGTGGTTGATGTTTTTCAGCGCTTTCTTAAGTGCCACCATCTTGCCGGGTAATTCAGAAATTGTGTTTGTCTCCCTTGCTGCGCCAAAAGTATTGGTCGGGTCATTATTAAGTGCGGATATTTTTTGGCTTGTTTTTCTGGCAACCGCAGGCAATACACTTGGCAGCCTCACCACTTATTGGATTGGTCGATGGTTTCCGAAAATTGACAGCAAAAATGACCGCACTTTATGGGCGATAAACAAAATACAACGCTACGGTGCCATCACTTTATTATTGAGCTGGTTGCCTATTATCGGGGATCTGTTTTGTGCGGTAGCCGGTTGGCTTCGATTGAATTGGCTAAGTTGTTTGATTTTTATGACGATTGGAAAAGGACTGCGTTATATTGCCTTGCTCTTTTTCAGTTTACCTTTCGTGTCATAGCCGTGAATAGCCTTTGTGCATAACCTGGTTGTGGGCTAGAATAAAGACGAATTGATATTCAACAGATAAAAAAACGCCCCTTATCAAGTAAGGGGCAAATAACCTAAGGAACCAATTTTATTAAAACAACTGCAAGTTGCTTGTTCTATAAGACCGACGCTAAAAAGAAAAGTTCAAAGAAATTGTAAAAAAATGTAAAAAAATTTACAAAAACTTGCAATTAATTTACAAATCACTGATTTTCAAGGAAATAAATATGCCATTACTCGACAGTTTTAAAGTGGATCACACCCGTATGAACGCACCTGCCGTGCGCGTTGCCAAAACGATGCGTACCCCAAAGGGCGATGACATCACTGTTTTTGATCTTCGTTTTTGCATTCCAAACAAAGAAATTCTCCCACCAAAAGGGATTCACACCCTTGAGCATTTATTTGCGGGTTTCATGCGTGACCATTTAAATAATGACAATGTAGAAATCATCGATATTTCCCCAATGGGCTGTCGCACAGGTTTTTACATGTCATTAATCGGCACTCCAAACGAGCAACAAGTGGCTGATGCATGGTTAGCTTCCATGAAAGATATTTTAACCGTGCAAGATCAAAACCAAATTCCTGAATTAAACGAATACCAATGCGGAACTTACACCGAGCATTCTTTAGAAGAAGCACATGATATTGCTAAAAATGTGATTGCTCGCGGTGTGGGGATTAATAAAAATGACGATTTAGCACTTGATGAATCTTTCTTAAAATAAGGACACAACATGACAACCCTAGGTACAGCATTAACCCCGAATGCTATTAAAGTGATGATGCTTGGCTCTGGTGAACTGGGCAAAGAGGTGGTGATTGAATTACAACGTTTAGGCGTGGAAGT
>JAGZRY010000192.1 GCA_018381425.1 Haemophilus parainfluenzae | reverse complement strand
GTTCGCTTTATCCACAGAAGTCACATGTTTATGACGTTTCATTGCCGCATCAAAAGCCGCACGTGCAATGCGTTCGATTTCATATTTGTAATAAACTTCAGTATCGAATGCTTTGGTTTGTGCACCTTCACCTTCACGGCCTTTAGGCTGACCGAAATAAATCCCGCCCGTTAATTCACGCACAACCACCATATCAAATCCTTTCGCTGCAATATCTGCACGTAATGGACAGAATTTTTCTAAACCTTTATAAAGGGTAGCAGGACGAAGATTGCAGAATAATTTGAAATGTTTACGCAATGGTAATAATGCACCGCGTTCTGGTTGTTGATCCGGAGGTAAATTTGTCCATTTAGGGCCACCTACAGAACCAAACAAAATTGCATCAGCATCATCACAACCTTTTAAGGTTTCGGCTGGTAGTGGGCAACCACAATGATCAATTGCAGCACCACCCACATAAAACTCGTTAAAGTTAAGTTTGAAACAGAATTTTTCTTGGACTTTGTTTAATACTTTAATGGCTTCAGCCATCACTTCTGGACCAATACCGTCTCCTGGTAGAACAGCGATGTTGTATGATTGCATATTATTTTTCCTATTTCTTTCACACTAAAGTGCGGTTAATTTTCTCCCCTCTTTTGTAAAGAGGGGCTGGGGGGAGATTTTAATGATATAAAATTCACTGCTGAGGTTTATGTTACTTCTGCCAAATCTCCCCTAACCCCTCTTTGCTAAAGAGCGGGATTGGGTTAATGATGTTTATGATTTTTAATATCTGCCACCTTATGCGCGCGATAAATCGCGTTGATCGCGTGAACTAAGGCAAGGGCTGATGATTCAACAATGTCAGTAGCCAAACCAACACCGTGGAATTTACGGCCTTCATGTTCTACCACAATATCCACCTGACCTAAGGCTTCGGCACCTTCGCCTTTCGCGGTTAAATTATAGTGAGACATTTTGATTTCTAAGCCAGTTAAGTTCAAGATGGCATTGTAAACCGCATCGACAGGACCGTTCCCCCCAATTGACGACGTGCTTAATTTATTGCCATCCAATTCCACTTGAACAAAAGCGGTTGCTGGATATTCTTTAGTGGAGTGTGCCGAAAGTTTATCTAATACTAAACGATCTTCATCACCTTGTTGCATGTCGATAAACGCTAACGCTTCCAAGTCATAATCGAACACTTGGCCTTTTTTATCTGCTAATTTTAAGAAGGCTTCATACAATTTATCCAAATCGTAATCTTGTTCGGTGTAGCCCATATCTGCCATGTGGCCTTTCACGGCAGCGCGACCAGAACGTGCGGTTAAGTTTAATTTCTCTTTCTTCAAGCCAATGGTTTCCGGCGACATGATTTCGTAGGTATTTTTGTTTTTCAACATACCATCTTGGTGAATACCAGAAGAGTGAGCAAAAGCATTTGAACCCACAATCGCTTTATTTGGCTGAATTGGCATATTACAAAGTTGGCTCACCATTTGGCTGACACGGTGAATTTCTTGCGTGTTGATACGTGTATCCACGCCCATAAATTCTTGGCGAACTTTCATTGCCATCACGACTTCTTCAAGTGATGTATTACCCGCACGTTCACCGATGCCGTTTACGGTACATTCAATTTGGCGAGCACCATTTTGTACTGCGGTTAAGGAGTTAGCCGTTGCCATACCTAAGTCATTGTGGCAGTGCACAGAAATGATTGCTTTATCAATATTTGGCACGCGGTTACGTACTTGAGCAATGATATTGCCGTATTCATTTGGTAAGCAGAAACCAACGGTATCTGGAATGTTTACGGTGGTTGCCCCCGCATTGATTGCCGCTTCAACAATACGACAGATATTATCGATGCCCGTACGACCTGCATCTTCGCAAGAAAATTCCACATCATCCGTGTAGTTACGTGCACGTTTTACCGCGGCTACAGCCATTTCAACGACATCATCAAAGGTACGTTTTAATTTGGCTTCAACGTGTAATGCGGAGCTCGCGATAAAGGTGTGAATACGGAACGCTTCCGCGACTTTTAAGGCTTCGTAAGCCGCATCGATATCTTTATTTACCGCACGGGAAAGTGCCGCAACACGACTATTTTTGATATGACGCGCGATAGTTTGAACAGATTCAAAATCGCCTTGAGAAGAAACCGGGAAACCCACTTCCATCACATCCACACCTAAACGTTCAAGCGCCAAAGCAATTTGTAACTTTTCTTTTACGGTTAAGCTTGCTTTTAATGCTTGTTCTCCATCACGCAAGGTGGTATCAAAAATAATAACGCGATCTGACATAATAATTTCCTTCTGTTGTCACTCAAAGTGCGGTCGCTTTTAGCACTGTTTTTGAAACAAAAAAACCCGCAATCTTGAAAGTGCGGGTTGATAATAGATCTTTTACATAAAGGTGTTTTTTATCCACAACTTAGCCGCACAAAGAATGTGAGAGCAGAAGGTTGAGAGATAAAGAAACAACTTGGTACATAAAAAAGATAATCCTATAAAAAATTCTGTAAAACGATGTTCATATTACGGATAAAAGTTTTGCTGTCAAACCATTTTTTAGTGATTTATATTTTGAATCAATATATTCGTGTTGTTGTAAAAGTTTATTATTCTAAATATAGAACGGTATACAGAGTTTATCGCTAAAAAGATCTTTAATAGAGCCATTTTTATACTACTTTACTCATTATTTTTGGTATGCAGATTTTTTCTAAAATTTTTTCTCTTTTTGCGATCTGAATCGCAAAATTAAGACAAATCTTTCATTTTTTGACACCAATCTCATCATAATTCTCTTTTTAAAGGAGAGAATAAATGAGCGATTTTGCGTCGATTTTATTGCGGTTGTCGCAAGTGCCCAAATTGGGCAGTGTGCGAATTCAACAAATTCTGGTCCATGTAGGTATAGAAGACTTATTAAATTATGATGAAGTTGCATTTCAACAAATAGGCTGGAATGCTTTGCAGATTCGTCGCTGGTTTCAGCCTGAAATGAAATTCATTGAGCCTGCTTTGAGTTGGGCCGAAAAAGAAGGGCATCATTTAATTCACTGTTTTTCAGATGAGTATCCTTTTTTACTTAAACAAATTAGTGGTTTTCCGCCCTTATTATTTGTGAAAGGCAATTTGACCGCACTTTCTGCTCAACAAATCGCCATGGTTGGGAGCCGCTATTGTTCAGCTTATGGGGAATATTGGGCAAAATATTTTGCGACAGAACTTTCTCTTGCAGGTTTGACGGTGACGAGTGGGCTTGCATTAGGTATTGATGGATTTAGTCATCAAGCTGTGGTGGATATTCAAGGACAGACCATTGCCGTATTGGGCAGTGGATTAGAGCATATTTATCCTGCTAAACACCGACGATTAGCGGATCAAATTATCGAGAATAACGGCGCGTTAGTTTCTGAATTTATCCCTACGCAAGCACCGATTGCTGAAAATTTTCCTCGTCGTAATCGCATTATCAGCGGGCTTTCATTAGGAACGTTAGTCATTGAAGCGACAGAGAAAAGCGGTTCATTGATTACGGCGCGTTATGCCTTGGAACAAAATCGCGATATTTTTGCGCTGCCGGGGAATATTCAAAGTGAATACAGTCAAGGCTGCCATAAATTGATTAAGCAAGGGGCGATGTTGGTGGAAAATGTCAAAGATATTTTAGATAGCCTCAACCATAGTGTTGTTTTTCAGCCGCCAGTACATACGCCAATCAATCAGTCGGTGGTTCAACCACTTACTGCCAAAATGCCTACAGTGGAGCCGAGTCATCCTGAACTTTATCAATATATTACTTATACACCGATAAGTCTTGATGATTTATCTGCAGCATTGAATTTGCCGGTAGATTTGCTTTTAGTGCAGTTATTAGATTTGGAGTTACAAGATTTAATCGTCAATGAGAATGGACTCTATAAACGGATAGCATAAACGGGGTGGAGCGATGAGGCAATCCTGTGCTAAGATACGGTTCAGTTTTAGAAAGGAGAACCTATGTTAGCCATTATTTCCCCGGCAAAAACCTTAGATTTTGAAAGTGCGGTCAGAAATCTTCCTGTTTCTCAACCGC
>JAGZRY010000191.1 GCA_018381425.1 Haemophilus parainfluenzae | reverse complement strand
TTTGCGAGGCACATCTAAAGCTGAAAGCGGTTCATCCATTAACAAAATATCAGGATCTGTTAATAAGGCTCGCCCAATCGCCACACGTTGTTTTTCACCACCCGATAAAGTAAGTGGATAGCGTTTGAGCAACGGTTCAATACCAAGTAGCTGAACGATATAGTCAAAGTCTTCACGGCTGACATTCTTCATGCCATAACGCAAATTGCCTTTGATGTTGTAATGCGGAAATAAACGAGCATCTTGGAATACGTAACCAATTTTGCGCTGATGTACGGGAAGATTCTCACCGTTCTCCACATCCACCAAAGTGCGGTCATTTAAACGAATAAATCCTTGATCGGGATGAGTTAAACCACTTACCAAATTAATCAATGAGGTTTTACCCGAACCTGACAAACCAAAAATAGCCGTCACACCTTGAGTTGGCAGTTGCAGATCCGCACGTAAGGTCAAGCGACCTAATTGTTGTTGTACATTAATGTGTAGCATCGCCCTGCCCCAATTTTTTCTGCATCCGTTTGCTCAATGCTTCGGAAAGCAATAAAGAAATTAATGAAAGGATCACCGCAAACAAACAAAGGCGTGCAGTTTGTGATTCTGCGCCTGGTGTTTGGATAAACGAATACATTGCTAAAGGAATGGTTTGAGTTTCCCCCGCAATATTAGATACGAAAGTAATGGTTGCACCAAACTCTCCTAAAGAGCGAGCAAACCCTAATACTAAACCTGCCAATACACCAGGTAGAGAAAGGGGCAACGTAATCGTAAAAAAAACTCGCCAAGGCGAAGCGCCAAGCGTTTGTGCGGCTTGCTCTAATTTAAAATCAATGCTTTCCAAGGAAAGACGTATCGCTCGTACGACCAATGGAAATGCCACCACCGCTGAAGCTAATACTGCCCCCTTCCAGCTAAAGCCGAAGGATAAGCCAAACCATTGATATAAATACTTGCCAATAAAGCCATTACGTCCCATGGCGACTAATAATAAATAACCGATTACTACCGGCGGTAACACCAAAGGCAGATGAATAATCCCTGTAATCAGCGACTTACCGTAAAATTCTTTACGAGCCAGTAACCAAGCAATAAAAATTGCGAAGGGTAAACTCCAAAGCATAGAACTCAATGCGACACTCATGCTTAAGTGAATCGCATCCCATTCCATCGGGCTTAATTGAAACCAAGAGAGCAAAATATTTCCTTGTGTATATGTCGATATGTCGAAATTTCTTTAGGGATAACAAAAAGGACAGTTGCCTGTCCTTTCTTTATAAAGTCTAGCTCATTATTTCACAGAGAAACCATATTCAACAAATATTTTTTTCGCTGCGCTCGATTCTAAGTAATTAAGGAAATCACGAGTATCCGCGTTGTCATGATCTTTTAAAATCGCAACGGGATATTCAACCGGTTTATAACTGTCTTTCGGGAATACACCGACTGCTTTCACGTCTTTACTCACTTTAGCATCGGTGCTATACACAATACCATAAGGGGCTTCAGCGCGTTCAACTAAGGCTAATGCACCACGCACGTCTTTCGCACGTGCTAATTTATCTTTAACTTGATCCCATAAATTTAATTTGGTTAATGACTCTTCAGCATATTGTCCCGCAGGAACGTGCGCAGGATCACCTACGGATAAATAACTGTCTTTTAAGCTTTTAATCCATTCACCTTTGGTGATATCCACTGAATTAGCTGCACTTTTAGCTGGTGCAATTAACACTAATTCATTGCCCGCTAATACTTTTTCCGTTTCTTTTACAGTGAGATTTTTGTCTGATAAATATTTCATCCATTTGTTGCTAGCTGAAATAAATAAGTCTGCAGGTGCACCTTCTTCAACTTGTTTTGCAAGCGTAGAAGAAGAAGCAAAAGAGAAAACGACGGTATTATTTGGCTTTTCAATTTGGTATTGATCCGCAATTTGTTGTAACGCATCCGCCATTGAAGCGGCAGCAAACACAGTCACTTTTGCTGATGCTGCAAAAGATACGCCCATGCCTGCAATTAAAAGTGCGGTTGCAAATTTAGTTAATTTCATTATTTATCTCCTATATAAATGAAACTATATATAAAAAAATATACTGCGGATAAATTATAACTTGAATTTTCAAATAAGCATACAGAAAAACTTAAAGATCAAGTAAAATAAACAGAATTGTGTATTAGGAGGAGATGATGAAACAAACTGAAATTTTACTGACGATCAAACTTCATCAAGAATTATTTATTGATCCAAAACGTGTTCGCCTCTTAAAAGAAATTAAAGAATGTGGCTCAATCAACCAAGCAGCTAAAAACGCTAAAGTGAGTTATAAAAGTGCTTGGGATCACCTTGAGGCGATGAATAAAATCAGCCCCAAACCGCTTTTAGAACGTAATATAGGTGGGAAAAACGGGGGCGGTACCTCATTAACCACTTATGCCGAGCGTTTACTGCAGCTTTATGATTTGCTCGAACAAACACAAGAGCATGCCTTTCATATTCTGCAAGATGAGACGATCCCACTAAACAGTCTACTTTCAGCAACGGCAAAATTCTCCTTACAAAGTAGCGCGCGCAATCAATTTTTCGGTAAGGTGGCAAGCCAACATATCGTGGACTCTCGCTGCATTGTTGCAGTAAACATTCAGGATTTAACTCATCCATTACATGTTTCGATCACAATGCGCAGCGCTGAGCGTCTCAGACTCATTACTGAAAAAGAAGTGATGGTCATGTTTAAAGCCCCTTGGGTGAAAATTAGTGCCACCCCATTAGAAGAAAAAAATAACCTCTTCCAAGCGACTATTCTTTCAATGGAAAACGAAGAAGCCATTGTGCAATTAAAGGACAGCTCAATTGAATTTTGTGCGAGTATTCATAGCAAAGATGGCTGGAAAGTTGGACAAGAAGTGTGGTTACACGTTGAGCCAGAACAGATTATTCTAGCGACATTGAAATAATCCTAAAACCAAAAGTGCGATCAAAATTGATGGCACTTTATTATTTGCGCTTATAACGCAATCTCATCAATCGAGCGTCCAAAACTTGGTAAAAAGACTTGTAAAAAATAATCCATTTCCTGGCTGTGCCATTGTTCCATTAAATTTTCTAAGCGTTTTTTCGCTGTTTTAAATTCATGGTTACCATGCTCTAATTCAAATTGAGCTTTAATATACGCACAAATCAAATCCGCTTGTTTTACTAAATGCTTTTCTTCTGGGCTAAATTGCTCACTATCTAAATATGGTGCAAAACTCTCTTGCAATTCAACCGGGAGCAAACTAATTAAATGCAATTCTGCAGCTGCTTCAATATCTTTATAAGCATGCGTGATTTCAGAGTTAAAATACTTAATTGGGGTCGGTAAATCACCAGTAAAAATTTCAGAGGTATCATGATACATCGCCATCACTGCAATACGTTCAGGATTGACTGAACCACCAAAAAAGTGATTTTTAATAATGGCTAAAGCTTGTGCTACAAAAGCTACTTGCAGGCTATGCTCCGCCAAGTTTTCCTTTTCAATATTGCGCATTAATGACCAACGCTGAATTAAGCGAAGACGATCTAAACAAGCAAAAAAGTGACTAGTTTTAACTTCCACAATATATCCTTAATTAGACGGTAACTCTTCAATAATCACGGGAAGATCAATCATTTTACCTAAACGAGAAATTGTGACGATGACTTCTGTATTCGGTTTAGTATCACTGATAATTTGCATCATTTCACGAATAGACAGATTATCTTGTTTATTTAAACGCAAAATTACATCACCCACTTGGATACCCGCTTTCGCTGCAGGGCTATTGGCGGTCACACCTGTAATTACAATAGCACCATTTGAGTTAGCGGTGATTTCACTTTGTACCCCAAAATAACCACGAATCACGCGTCCATCGCGAATAATTTTATCTAACACATCATTTGCAATACTAATTGGAATCGCAAAATTTAACCCTTCTGCAATTTCATTAGCTGTTTTACCAATACTTAACGTGCTAATCCCCACTAATTCGCCCGCAGAGTTAATCAACGCGCCACCAGAGTTACCACGGTTAATTGATGCATCTGTTTGAATAAAGTTTTGACGACCTAAAGAATCCCCTACGGCACTACGCCCT
>JAGZRY010000190.1 GCA_018381425.1 Haemophilus parainfluenzae | reverse complement strand
ACCTGTAATTTAAATTCGATTGTGTAGTGTTTACCCATAAAAAATCTGCACCTCAATTGTTGGTTTGTTGAGTCCAACTTTTGGGGTGCAGATCAAATTAACCGCTCTTTTTTTATTTTATTATTTATGACTAAGCCCAGAAATAACGCACAACATGGAAGAAAATTGGTGCGGAGAAACAAAGCGAATCCATACGATCTAAAATACCGCCATGGCCACTGATCATATTACCCCAGTCTTTCACGCCCATACTACGTTTCATTGCCGACATCACGAGTCCACCTAAGAATCCCATTAAGCAAATTAACAAACTCATTAAAAACGCTTGCCATGCACTAAATGGTGTCATCCAATGAAGCATCATCCCTAATAAACTTGCGCTTAATACCCCACCGAAAAAGCCTTCTACTGTTTTAGATGGAGATAAGGTTGGCGCAATTTTATGTTTGCCGAAGAGTTTACCCCAAACGTATTGCAACACATCACTAGACTGTACCACCAAGATTAAGAAAATCATTAATAGAAGATTTTTTCCTTCATAACCTGAGATATCAAGTGTCAGTAAAGCCGGAATATGTGAAATACAGAATACACTAATCATCAATGCCCACTGAATTTTCGTAGAACGATCTAAGAAATTCGCTGGGTCACCAAGTAATGCTGAAAGAATCGGTAAAAATAAGAATCCATATACTGGAATGAAGATAGTAAACATACTAAACCAATCAATGGCGACTAAAAAATATTGCAATGGCAAAATCACATAAAAACAGGCTGCGAGTGCAAGATGATCGCCTCGACGAATATTCAATAGAGAAAGAAACTCACGCAATCCCATAAATGAAATAATCAAAAAGAGCACAATCACGCCATAAAAGCCCAATAAGCTCGCAATAAAGATAATCCCAATCATCACCCACCAAGCATTGATGCGTGCATTCAGATTATCAATGACACTATTAGGGGTATCCACACCTGCTCTACGTTTTAAAACATATCCAACGGTGGAAGCAAAAATTAAGGCGATAAATAAACCACCGAAGAGTTGCCATATTTCCGTCATCATTTACTCCTAAGATTTGCCTTTTTCACTGATGTTTAAACTTAATAATGCCGATTGAGCACGTGTTAAAAATTCACCTTTAGTCTCATCTATCCCAATCTTTAGTGGTTCACCGACATAAAGATCACATAACAACGGGATCGGTAAAATAAAGCCTTTTGGTAAAACGTTATTCATATTGCTAATCCAAACAGGGACAAATTCACAATCAAGATTTTCTTTAGCTAGATAATACAAGCCACTTTTAAAGGGTTGAAGAGGCAAATCATCATCCGTTTTACGGGTGCCTTCAGGGAAAAGAATAAGCGAATCATTCTCCAATGCTTCCGTCATTTGTCGTATTGCCGTTTGTGGATCTTGGCTATTACGCTCAATCAGTAACATATTAAACACTTTATAGGCTAGAAAGCGGCGAATTGCACCTTTCGTCCAATAATCTTTGCCTGCAACAGGACGTGTTTGCTTTCTCACTTCATAAGGTAATGAAATCCAAAGTAAGATGAAATCACCATGACTGTTATGATTAGCAAAATAGACACGATGCCCTTCTGAAGATTGTTCCGTAATTGCGGTTTGTGGTCGAACGCCTGTAATAAAAGAAGCAAAACGACACAATAAAAAATCGATTAATCTCGCGATCATATTTGCTCCTATTACTCCGTCACTTCGGCTAAACCATTTTTTACTCGCTTAATACAAGTCACGATGAGCAAAATAATCACGATATTGGCTATCCAACAGAAAAGCGAATGCAAGCTACCATTCACCGCATAGAGCAAACCGAGTACACCAAACACGAATGCACGATCACTTTTACCCATTGGGCCATCATAACGACGCGTTTTGCCTTGAACTTGCCCCAAAATACCACATAACTCACTCAACGCGGCAAGCCAAATAATACTTGAGATTTGAACTCCATCAAAAGGCGCGACAAAAGCAAAAGGAAGGTAAAGTGCGGCATCAGAGACGACATCAGTAATTTCATTAAGATAACCACCTAATCGACTTTTTTGATTAAATTCACGTGCGAGCATGCCATCAATGGCATTCAACGCCATACGCAAAAACAACCAAATAGGAATAAGGAAGAAAAGAGAAGAAAATGTCGGGAATAGTGCGAGAACCACACCTAATAAAATAGAAAGTAAGCAGGCAATTAGGGTAACTTGATTTGCTGTTACGCTAATTGCCGCTAATTGCCTAACTAAAGGCCGAAGTAAATTCTGAAATTTGGGTTTTAAAGCATAGATACTCATCTACCATCTCCTTGTTTTTATTAAAAAACATAAATATGTTTCCAATAATAGGACGGTATAGAGTATTACTCAAGTTTTTTATTCATCCATATAACCTAAACTTCTCAAGGCACGTTCATCATCCGCCCAACCGGACTTCACTTTGACCCAAAGTTCAAGGTGTACTTTATTATCAAATAAGCGTTCCATGTCAGCACGCGCTTCCATACCAATGGTTTTAATTTTTTGACCGCCCGCACCAATTACTATTTTTTTCTGGCCTTCACGTTCAACGAGAATTAATCCATTTATTTCATAGGTGCCACGTTCATTCACTTTGAACTGTTCGATTTCAACAGTAACAGAATAAGGCAATTCTTCACCCGTAAAACGCATTAATTTTTCACGGATTATTTCTGATGCCATAAAACGCTGTGAACGGTCTGTTACATAATCTTCAGGGAAGTGATGAACGCCTTTACGTAATGATTGACGAACAATTTTCTCTAATTGATGGACATTATTACCACGTTGCGCGGATATTGGCACAATGTGAGCAAAGTTAAACTTACTGCCTAAATCTGTAATAAATGGCAATAAATCATCTTTATTCTTAATATTATCAACTTTGTTGATGGCAAGTACGACAGGCGCTTTGGCATTACGTAATTTATTTAACACCATTTCATCATCGGCATTCCAATGTGTGCCATCCACGACAAAAATAATGAGATCCACATCCCCGATCGCTGAGCTTGCTGCACGATTCATTAAACGGTTAATGGCTCGTTTTTCTTCGATATGAAGTCCCGGCGTATCTACGTAAATTTCTTGGTAGATGCCTTCCGTTTTAATTCCCACAATACGGTGACGCGTGGTTTGCGCCTTGCGAGACGTAATCGAGATTTTTTGCCCCAAAATTTTATTTAACAGGGTGGATTTCCCTACATTTGGGCGCCCTACGATAGCGATAAAGCCACAATAGGTTTCTTGCTCTTGATTTAATTCAGTCATTTAATTTCCAATGTTTTTAAGATTTGTTCTGCGGCCGCTTGTTCTGCTTTACGGCGGCTAGAACCTTTCGCAATAAAAGTGCGGTCAATATTTGGTACGTTTTTTACCGTACATTCCACGGTGAAGGTTTGACAATGGGCTTCGCCTTCAATTTTTATTACTTCATAGGTTGGTAAGGCGAAATGCTTACCTTGTAAATACTCTTGTAAACGCGTTTTGGCATCTTTTTGATTATCACCAAGCTTAATTTCAGTCAATAAAGTTTTATACCAACTACGCACAATATCTGCCGCTTTATCAAAGCTTGAATCTAATGCCATTGCGCCAATTACCGCTTCAACACAATCAGCTAAAATAGATTCTCGACGAAATCCTCCACTTTTCAACTCTCCAGAACCTAAGAACATATAATCCCCAAGTTCAAAATTTCGGGCAATCATTGCCAGTGTAGGCTCACGCACTAATGTTGCTCGCATTCTGCTTAGTTCACCTTCATTACAACGAGGGAATTGATGATAAAGCACATCTGCGATGACATAATTGAGGATAGAATCACCTAGAAACTCTAGGCGTTCATTATGTTGAGTGGCGGCACTGCGGTGTGTCAGTGCCAATTTTAAGTGTTTTAGATCGGAAAATTGATAACCAATTTTTCGTTCTAGTCGATCTAAATGATTCATATTAATTAATTTTTGTAAAGAAACGGTCTAAACGGAAGCCTGTAGGCCACTCATTTGGTTCTTTTTCTAAACTCATCCAAATATAAGTGGCTTTACCCACGATATTTTTTTCTGGTACAAATCCCCAAAAACGGCTGTCATCA
>JAGZRY010000189.1 GCA_018381425.1 Haemophilus parainfluenzae | reverse complement strand
TGATTTTCTTTCCCGAACTAAAAAACTTCCGCTATAATGACCGCACTTTTTACACTTATAAAGGAAAGAACAATGCAAAATCCAAAAGATGATGTTTTATATGCACCAGTTGAGTGGGTTGATCATAGCGAAGGTTATACTGATATTCGTTTCCACAAATCGACTGATGGTATTGCAAAAATCACTATTAACCGTCCTGAAGTGCGCAATGCATTTCGTCCTCAAACAGTTAAAGAAATGATCCATGCATTTTCTAACGCTCGTTTCGATGAAAAAATCGGCGTGATTGTGTTAACCGGTGAAGGCGAAAAAGCATTCTGTTCTGGTGGTGACCAAAAAATTCGTGGTGACTACGGCGGTTACAAAGATGAAAGCGGTGTGCATCATTTAAATGTATTGGATTTTCAACGTGATATTCGTACTTGTCCAAAACCAGTTGTAGCAATGGTGGCAGGTTACGCAATTGGTGGCGGCCACGTACTTCATATGTTATGTGATTTAACTATTGCAGCAGAGAATGCGATTTTTGGTCAAACTGGTCCTAAAGTAGGTTCATTTGACGGTGGCTGGGGCGCAAGCTATATGGCGCGTTTAGTCGGTCAGAAAAAAGCACGCGAAATTTGGTTCTTATGCCGTCAATATAATGCGCAAGAAGCATTAGATATGGGCTTAGTGAATACTGTTGTGCCTTATGCAGATTTAGAAAAAGAAACCGTGCGTTGGTGCCGTGAAATGCTACGTAACAGCCCAATTGCGTTACGTTGCTTGAAAGCTGCATTGAATGCAGACTGCGATGGTCAATCAGGTTTACAAGAACTCGCGGGTAATGCAACCATGTTGTTCTATATGACTGAAGAAGGGCAAGAAGGTCGTAACGCGTTCAACGAAAAACGTGCACCAGACTTCAGCAAATTCAGACGCAATCCTTAATTTTAATCATAAGAAGTGCGGTTAGAAATCAGTGTGTTTTTAACCGCCTTGTCGTGATATATCTCAATCCTTATTCATATTTTAGAATTATTTTATGTCCTGTGTGAAACAACATAATTATGTGATTAGCTTAACCAGAGAAACAAAACGTCGCAAACATATTGAACAAGAATTTGATCGGCAAAATATCCTTTTTTCATTTTTTGATGCAGTGACACCAGATCGTATTGAGGATGTTGCAAAGAAATTTAATATTATTTTAGATCGCTCTTCAGAAGCTAAATTATGGGATGGGGAAATCGGTTGTGCGTTAAGTCATATCTCACTATGGAATTTAGCAGTAGAAAAGAACTTGGATTATATCAATATTTTTGAAGATGATATTTACTTAGGCGAGAATGCAAAAGAGCTGTTAGAAGTCGATTATTTGCCTGATGATATTGATGTATTGAAGCTTGAAGCTAATGGAAGAATGGTATTTCGCGCGCCTAGACCAGCAAAGTATGATAGAAAGATTTATCCCATAACATTTAAGCAATCAGGAACGGCGGGTTATACCGTGACAGCGAAAGGCGCTAAATATCTTCTCGAACAGGTGAAAAATAAACCCCTTGAGGTGGCCATTGATTCTCTTATCTTTGAGCATTTTTTGAATTTAAAGGATTACAAAGTGGTTCAGCTTTCACCAGGGATTTGTGTGCAAGATTTTGTTGTGAATCCGGATAAGCCTTTTGAAAGTAGTTTGCAAAAAGGCCGAGAGTTGGTTTGTGAAAATCAAACGAAATTTTCAGTCTTTGAAAGAATCATAAACGAATTTATGAGAGTAAAACGTAAATTATTTATGAAACAAGTGCCTTTTAAATAGAATGCGTGCGGTTAAAATCAGTGTGTTTTAACCGCACTTTTGCCATCAAGGAGAATAAGATGGAAACCAAATCATTTAATCTTTATCGTTATTCTATTCCCGTCGATAGCCAATTAATTTTACGTGGACGTTTTTTAAAACGTCGTGAAGGCTTGATTGTGCGTGTAGCTTGCAGCCGTGATGGATGGGGAGAGATTGCACCTTTACCTGGGTTTAGTGAAGAAACCATCGAACAAGCGCAAGAGCAAGCCATTGAATGGCTGACAAATTGGTGTCAGGCAAGCTGCGAAGCGCCAAGAGTTCCACTTGACGGTTGTTATCCTTCTGTTGCCTTCGGAATTAGCACGGCGATGGATGAGATGAAACGTTATTTAAATGAGGAAGGTAACTATCATACCGCACCTTTGTGTTATGGCGATCCTGATGAGTTATATGCAGAACTTAATCAAATGCCAGGTGACAAAGTCGCTAAAATCAAAGTCGGTATGTATGAAGCGAATCGTGATGGCTTGATTACGGATATGTTTCTTGAATCCATTCCTGATTTGCAATTACGTCTAGATGCGAATCGCCAATGGACGTTGGAA
This sequence comes from Haemophilus parainfluenzae, assembly GCA_018381425.1. Classification (GTDB taxonomy): domain Bacteria; phylum Pseudomonadota; class Gammaproteobacteria; order Enterobacterales; family Pasteurellaceae; genus Haemophilus_D; species Haemophilus_D parainfluenzae_O. The sequence continues at coordinate 1,757 of JAGZRY010000189.1, read as the reverse complement.
AAAGCATTAAAATTTGCGGAGAAAGTAAAACTGCAACATCGTTCTCGTATTCAATTTCTGGAAGAACCTTGTAAAACCCGTGAAGAAAGCCGCCAGTTTGCGGCTCAAACAGGCATTAATATTGCTTGGGATGAAAGTGTGCGTGAGCCTGGCTTCCTTTTAGAAAAAGAACCGCACTTAAGTGCCATTGTGATTAAACCAACACTGGTTGGTTCGCTACAAGATTGTCAAAAGCTGATTGCGCAAGCATATAGTTTAGGCATAAAAGCAGTGATTAGCTCAAGTATTGAAAGTAGCTTAGGATTGACTCAGCTCGCTCGTATTGCGGCACAATATACACCCAATGTGACGCCAGGATTAGATACCTTGAATTTGATGCAACATCAAGTATTACGTGCGTGGCCAGGCTCAGATTTACCGCTAATTGATTTAAATTCAGAATTTATTACCAAAATCGTCTAGAGATAAGACCACCATTACACAAAAAATCGCTATAATTCGCACAAGTTAAAGGATGTGAAAATGTCAAAAAAATTCAATATTTTGCTGTTAAATGGCCCGAACTTAAATATGTTGGGTGCAAGGGAGCCGAAACATTATGGTTCGCTTTCGTTATCTGCCATTGAAGAAAATGTGGCAAAACTTGCGGTGCAGCATGATGTGAATTTGGCGTGCTTTCAAGCAAATAGCGAAGAAAAGTTAATCGATAAGATTCATCAAAGTTTTCAAAAAGTGGATTTTATTTTAATTAACCCAGCAGCTTATACGCATACCAGTGTTGCATTGCGCGATGCGTTGCTTGCTGTGTCAATTCCTTTTGTTGAAATCCATTTGTCTAATGTACATAAGCGCGAGCCATTCCGTCACCATTCTTACTTTAGTGATGTGGCTGAAGGGGTGATTTGTGGCTTAGGTGCGAAAGGCTATGAGTTTGCTCTCCAATTTGCGTTAGATTTTTTAAATAAAAAAGCATAAAATTTCACAAAATTTACAGATTTTCGCAGAAATTTATCGCTAAGTACGTGATTTTGCGGTAATCTTGCTGATACAAAAAACAGGTTTCAAAATGATCGCACTTTGGAGTGAATTTTGAAAGTGCGGTTGAAAATTCATTAATATTTTTAGGAAGAGCGTATGGACATTCGTAAAATCAAAAAACTGATTGAATTAGTAGAAGAATCGGGTATCACTGAATTAGAAGTGCAAGAAGAAGAAGGTACAGTACGTATTAGTCGTGCGGCACCAGCTGTTGTACCAGCTGCAATTCAATATGCTGCGGCGCCTGTAGCACCCGCTGCAGCTCCTGCAGCTGCTCCTGTGGCAGCAGAGCCTGCTGAAGCGCCAGCGGCTGAAATTTCTGGCCACCAAGTGCGTTCACCAATGGTAGGTACATTCTACCGTAGCCCAAGCCCAGAAGCGAAAGCTTTCGTAGAAGTGGGACAAACAGTCAAAGTAGGCGATGCACTTTGTATCGTTGAAGCGATGAAAATGATGAACCGTATCGAAGCTGATAAAGCGGGTGTGGTTAAAGCAATCTTAGTAAATGATGGCGAAGCGGTTGAATTTGATCAACCATTGATCGTTATCGAATAAACCCTATCAATCTGAAATGGCGAGCTTTCTCGCCATTTTTTCACCCAAGTGGAAATTGTTATGTTAGAAAAAGTTGTGATTGCTAACCGTGGTGAAATTGCACTGCGTATTTTGCGTGCCTGTAAAGAATTAGGCATTAAAACTGTGGCGGTTCACTCTACCGC
>JAGZRY010000188.1 GCA_018381425.1 Haemophilus parainfluenzae | reverse complement strand
GAGATTTTTGGCGGTTTAGTGTTATTAGTCATGGCTGTGAAAATCCTACACGAACATGGTGTTTTTTAAGTGCGAATTTTCGCCTTTTAGATTATAATCTTACGAACTTTGTCTTTTTTAAAAGGGTAATAATTGAATGTTAATTGAAAAAATGCATGGCGTCGCCCATAGCTTTATCGGGAAAGCGATCTTTGCTTTACTTCCAGTTTCATTTTTAATCGGTGGGATGTCAGGCTATTTGTATGGTGGCAACGAGAGTTTTGCTGCAAAAGTAAATGGCGAAACTATCTCTCAACAAGATTTTTTAAATCGTTACAACCAAGAGTTTGAAGCGCGAGCACAACAAGAAGGCGAGAGTTTCTTAGCGAAAACTGACTCTGTGGAATTTGTGACCGCACTTCGTCAAAATTTAATTCAACGTTTAGTAGATCAAGAATTAATCCGTCAATATGCGAAAGAGTTAAAATTAGGTGTAAGTGACGACATGATCAAACGTGCGATTGTAAGCGATCCTAACTTACAATCTAACGGTAAATTTGATAACTCCCGTTATCAACAATTATTGACTCAAAATGGTTTAACGTCAGATACTTATGCGGCTATTTTACGTAATGCATTAACACTTGAACAAATGCAAAACGGTTTGGCTGACAGTGAATTTGTTGTGCCAGCTCAAGTAAAAGATAGTGCACAAACCTTTTTCCAAAAACGTATCGCTCGTCTTGCAACACTTCCATTAGCTGATGAAGTGGCAAAACAAAAGGTAACAGAAGAAGAAATTAAAGCGTATTACGATGCGAATGCGAAATCACTTGTTCAACCTGAACAGGCGAAAGTACAATATATTCGCGTTTCAGCGAATGAATTAGGTAAATTACAACCTGTAACTGAAACACAAATTGCGCAATATTATCAAGAAAATAAAGCGCAATTCATTAGCCAAAAATTAGCGCATATCCAATTAGCAACTGAGAAAGAAGCGGATGCGGTTTATCAAGAACTGCAAAAAGGCGCTGATTTTGCTGAGTTAGCAAAAGCGAAATCTGTGGATAAACTTTCTGGTGCACAAGGCGGTGAATTAGGTTGGGTAAAAGACAACGAATTACCGAAAAACTTTGAAGATGCGGCATTATTATTAAATGTTGGTCAATACAGCACACCAGTTAATGTAGATGGGGCTTACCATATTATTTTAGTGCAAGATCGTAAAGAACGTACGTTAGATGAAGTAAAAGAGCAAATCGCGGATATCGTACGTAAAAACTTAGCAGGAAGTCGTTTCCAAGCGGTAGAAAAAGCGGTTCGTGCAAAAGCAGCTGAAAGCAGTGATTCTTTAGCTGCGGTAGCAGAAGCAGCAGGAGTGAAAGTGGAAGAAACAGATTATTTCGGTAAAAATAATGTCCCTGCGGCATTAAATTTCCCAAATGTGACTTCTGCCATTTTTGAATCAGATATTGCAAACGGCGGTGCAAATTCTGAGCCATTAACGGTTGGTGAAAATGAATTTGTTGCGGTACGTGTCGTGGATCATAAAGCTGAAGGTTTACAAAGCCTTGATGAAGCGAAAGCAATGATTGAGCAGTTCTTAAAACGTGAAAAAGCCGATAAAGTATTAGCTGAAAAAGCAGAGCAAGCGGTTAAAGCGCTATCTGCCGATCCAACCAAATTACCTGCCGGTATTAGTTTTGGTGAGCCACAAACCTTTACGTTAGTGGATAATAAAGATCCAGTGCTTTATGAAGGTGTATTTGCCATTGCAAAACCACAAGATGGCAAAGCGGCTTATCAAGTTGGTCGTAACAGCAAAGGTGATGTGATTGTGGTTGCCCTTGAACGAGTAGAGGAACCTACTTTAGATGAGCAAGAATTAGCGAAATTTAGCACTCAACTTGTTCGTGCGCGTCAAGGTGAATTGCAAGGACAGTTAATGCAAGCATTGCGTGAAAAAGCACAAATCGAGATTAATACCAGCTTTATTAATCAAGATGATTCAGAAGAAGGTGCGGCTCACTAAGCTGATTGAAATGTCATTCATCATCAATTTCTGATGGAAAATAAAAGCAAAGTGCGGTAAATTTTGACCGCACTTTTTTATATAAAACAAGGAGAAGACTATGGCTCAAGAAACTATTTTCAGCAAAATTATTCGCAAAGAAATCCCCGCCAATATTGTTTATCAAGATGAATTAGTGACCGCATTCCGAGATATTTCACCTCAAGCGAAAACCCATATTTTGATTATCCCAAATAAAGTCATTCCAACGGTTAATGATGTGACAGAACAAGATGAAGTTACCTTGGGTCGCTTATTTACTGTCGCGGCTAAAATTGCTAAAGAAGAAGGCATTGCCGAAGACGGTTATCGTTTGATTATGAATTGTAATAAACACGGTGGACAAGAAGTATTCCATATTCATATGCATCTTGTTGGTGGTGAACCTTTAGGTAGAATGTTGGCAAAATAATGAAAAAGATCCTAATTACAGCAACGGTATTATTTTTAACGGCTTGTTCATCTGCACCAAATATTGTGGGAACCAATAAGCCAATTTTAAATATGGCGGCAAATTTAGCACCCGCTTTAGATGTTGATTTGTCGGATAATACGGCAGCTTTAAAAAATAAAACCACGCAACAACTCAATGTACTTTACCATCTTTATTGGTATAACACACAAGGTGTGACACAGGTTTGGCCGAATCAGCAAGAAAGCCAATCAGGCAATATTTTATTGCAACCACAAGAGAATAAAGTGTTTGAACTACCAAAACCAAGCACAGAAAGTACTAATTATCGTCTTTATTTACAATAGTTTATGTCCACACTATTAATTGACCTTGAAGGTCATGAGCTCAAACAAGAAGAAGTTGAATTACTGGAACATCCTTTAGTTGCCGGTTTGATTTTATTTACCCGCAATTTTTATGATCGTCAGCAAGTTCAAGCGCTAATTAAATCCATTCGTCAACGAGTGAAAAAGCCTTTATTGATCACAGTTGATCAAGAAGGTGGTCGTGTGCAACGTTTCCGTGAAGGTTTCACTCAGCTCCCCGCAATGCAGGCTTTTGCGGCGTTAGTTGAGGGCTCAACTCAGCAACAACAAATAGCAAAAGAAGAAGGGTGGCAAATGGCGGCTGAAATGGTGGCGCTAGATATTGATTTGAGTTTTGCTCCGGTGTTGGATTTAGGTCACGAATGTCGTGCGATTGGTGATCGTAGTTTTGGCTGTGATGTAAAAAGTGCGGTCAATTTGGCGGCTGCTTTTATTGATGGTATGCACCAAGCAGGCATGGCAACAACAGGAAAACATTTCCCAGGACACGGTCATGTTTTAGCTGATTCTCATATTGAAACCCCTTATGATGAGCGTGCAAAAGAAGTGATTTTTAATCATGATATTTTGCCATTCCAGCAATTAATTCAACAGAGTAAGCTTGATGCGATTATGCCGGCTCACGTGATTTATACACAATGTGATAGCCAGCCAGCAAGCGGTTCGAGTTATTGGTTAAAAGAGATTTTGCGTAAACAGTTGGGATTCCAAGGGGCGATTTTCTCTGATGATTTAGGCATGAAAGGTGCAGGCTTTATGGGCGATTTTGTGGCTCGCAGTGAAAAAGCCTTGAAGGCTGGTTGTGACTTATTATTGTTTTGTAATGAACGTGAAGGTGTTATTCAAGTGCTTGATAATCTGAAGTTACAGGAAGCAACAGAGCATTTCGCAGCACGCCAAGCTCGCTTGAAATCGCTCTTTAAACAAAAATCCTTTGATTGGTCAGAACTCACAAAAACTTCGCGTTGGATTGAAAATCATCAAAAACTGACCGCACTTCAACAAGAGTGGCTTGCTTCTAAATGATTGATTGTCATCATTATCAAAAAGGCGATTGCCGTTCTTGTCAATGGCTTGAAATGCCTTATGAACAGCAACTCGCCAAGAAAGAAGAGCATCTAAAACAACAACTTGCCAAATTAGATTGTGATAATTTAATTTGGCATCCGCCTTTTTATTCCTCCGAGACTGCCTTTCGTAATAAAGCGAAAATGGTTGTAAGTGGCGCGGTGGAACGCCCCATTCTAGGTATTTTACAAGACCCGAATGATCCACAAAGTGCAGTGGATTTATGTGATTGTCCGCTTTATCC
>JAGZRY010000187.1 GCA_018381425.1 Haemophilus parainfluenzae | reverse complement strand
GGTTTGTAATCGCCACCTTTTACCAATAAATCCGGTAAAATATCGCCGATTAAACGTTGTGGTGTATCTTCATCAAAAGAGACCACCCAATCCACTGAAGCTAAACCAGCCAATACTGCCATACGTGCATTCAGATTGTTAATTGGACGATTTTCACCTTTTAAGCGTTTGACTGAATCATCCGTATTCACGGCAACAATTAAACGATCGCCAAGTTTGCGAGCATTTTCTAAATAAGACACATGGCCAGGGTGAAGAATATCAAAACAACCGTTTGTCATCACAATTTTCTCACCGCGCGCTTTAGCATGAGCTACTGCAGTTTTTAATTGGCTTTCTGACATAATACCGAAACCTGTTTCAGAACGGCCATGGATTGCATTCTCTAATTCCACAGTAGAAACGGTTGATGTTCCCAATTTACCGACCACAATACCTGCCGCCACATTGGCTAAGTAGCAAGATTCTTCAAAAGAACGACCATCTGCAAGTGCGGTTGCTAATACACTGATTACGGTATCGCCTGCCCCCGTTACATCAAACACTTCTTTTGCAAGCGTTGGTAAATGGAATGGTTCTTGATTTGGACGAAGTAATGTCATGCCTTTTTCAGAGCGCGTCACTAAAAGTGCGGTCAATTCTATGTCTGAAATTAATTTTAAACCTTTCTCAATGATTTCTTCTTCAGAACTGCATTTACCTACCACCGCTTCAAACTCTGACATATTTGGTGTCAGTAAAGTCGCACCACGATAACGCTCAAAATCCGTGCCTTTTGGATCGATCAACACGGGCACGTTCGCTTTGCGTGCAATTTGGATCATCTTTTGCACATCTTTTAACGTGCCTTTACCGTAATCCGAAAGCACTAACGCACCGAAATTTTTCACTTCAACTTCTAATTTCGCTAGCAACTCTTGGCATTCTACGTTTTGGAAATCTTCTTCGAAATCCAAACGAAGTAACTGTTGATGGCGGGATAAAATACGTAATTTCGTAATAGTTGGGTGAGAATCCAATGCCACAAAATTACAATCAATTTTTTGATGCTGTAATAAATTCGTTAAGGCAGAACCTGTTTCATCCTGACCAATTAAGCCCAAAATTTGTACGGGTACATTAAGAGAAGCAATATTCATCGCCACGTTTGCTGCACCACCTGCGCGTTCTTCGTTATTTTGTACGCGAACCACAGGAACCGGTGCTTCTGGCGAAATACGATTAGTTGCACCAAACCAGTAACGGTCAAGCATGACATCGCCTAACACTAATACTTTCGCTTGATTAAAATTGGCAGAATATTGAGCCATTTTGAAATCTCTCTGTTGGAATAATAAAAATTTGGTGCAATTTTACCACAACTCAAATTTGCGATAAACTACACGCCGAACTAACCAGAAAAGAATTATGAAAAACGAAAAACTCCCTCAATTTCAACCTCACTTTCTTGCACCTAAATACTGGGGCTTTTGGCTTGGTGTGGCGATTTGGCGAAGCCTTTTGTTACTTCCCTATCCAATTTTACGTCACATCGGCAACGGCTTAGGCTGGCTTTTCTCAAAACTAAAAGTGGGAAAACGTCGTGCAGCGATTGCTCGCCGAAATCTTGAGCTCTGCTTCCCAGAAATGCCCGAGCAAGAACGTGAAGCCATTTTGCAAGAAAACTTGCGTGCTGTTGGTATGGCGATTATTGAAACCGGCATGGCGTGGTTTTGGTCTGATGCGCGCATTAAAAAATGGTCAAAAATTGAAGGCTTAAATTATTTAAAAGAAAATGCTCAAGACGGCATTATCTTTGTGGGTGTTCATTTCCTCACTCTTGAGTTAGGCGCCCGTATTGTGGGCTTACATCATCCTGGAATAGGTGTTTATCGTCCAAATGACAATCCTGTACTGGACTGGTTACAAATTAAAGGTCGCTTACGTTCAAATAAAGATATGCTGAACCGAAAAGATCTACGTGGAATGTTCAAAGCTTTACGCAAAGGTGAAACCATTTGGTATGCCCCTGATCATGATTACGGCAGAAAAAATGCCGTATTTGTACCGTTCTTTGCTGTACAAGAAGCGGCAACCACGACGGGGAGTTACTATCTACTTAAATCCGCACCAAATTGTAAAGTCGTGCCTTTTGCCCCATTGCGTAATAAAGATGGTTCAGGCTATACGGTCAGTATTTCTCCTCCAGTGGATTTTTCTGATCTTTCAGATGAAACGGCGATCGCTACAAGAATGAATAAAGTCGTGGAAAAAGAAATCTTAAAAGGTGTGGAACAATACATGTGGCTACATCGCCGATTTAAAACCCGTCCAACTGAAGATGAGCCAAGTTTATATTCATAAGTGCGGTTGATTTTTCATCTGTTTTTGAATGCTAAAACGACATATCGAAAATAAAGAAAATTTTCCTTATTTTTTTCTTGATCTTTATATGATTAAATATATAATGAATCTCGTTTTAGATAGTAAACTTGTGTTATGACAGACACTCTACTGGCTAGTGCATTCCCCCCACTCCTTTTGCACTAGCCATTTTTTTTGAAATCTCTTACCATATCTCACCTTTTTCTTTTTTCTTAGAAATCATGAACAATCTAGAACTTGAACGTTTACTAAACGAAAAACTTAGCACAGACAGAATTAACGATTACGCGCCTAACGGTTTGCAAGTAGAAGGCAAAACGGAGATCAAAAAGATCATCACGGGCGTCACCGCAAGCCAAGCACTAATTGATTATGCTGTTGCACAACAAGCTGATGCGGTACTTGTCCACCATGGCTATTTTTGGAAAAGTGAAAATCCATGTATTCGCGGCATGAAAGGCAAACGGATCAAAACCTTGCTTGTAAATGACATTAATTTATACGGCTACCACTTGCCTTTGGATGTTCACCCAGAATTAGGCAACAATGCAAAACTTGCTCAGTTATTAGGTATCGACGATCTTCAACCTTTAGAAAATGGCTCAACCAGCATTCCTGTTTGGGGAACGTTAAAAGATCCCGTTACTGCTGAAGAATTTGCGCAACGTATTGAACAAGTGCTTCAACGCAAACCGTTAATTTGCACCGAAAATGGACCGCACTTAATCCGTAAAATTGGCATTTGTACCGGTGGTGGACAAGGCTATATTGATTTAGCTGCAGCACAAGGTTGTGATGCCTTTATTACCGGTGAGGTTTCGGAGCAAACAATTCACTCTGCTCGCGAGCAAGGTATTCATTTCTTTGCTGCTGGCCATCATGCGACTGAACGCTACGGTATCAAAGCATTAGGTGAATGGTTGGCAACGGAATATGGCTTGGATGTAGAATTTAAAGATATTGATAATCCGGCCTAACTGGTACAAAGTGTGATTAATTGCCGAAAGCACACAAAACAAGTATAATCTTGTCGATTTTTTTAACTCAAACATAGGAAAAAAATATGGGTTTCTTAACTGGTAAACGTATTTTAGTAGCAGGTCTTGCAAGCAACCGTTCTATTGCTTACGGGATCGCAAAAGCAATGAAAGAACAAGGCGCTGAACTTGCTTTCACTTATTTAAACGATAAATTACAACCACGCGTAGAAGAATTTGCAAAAGAATTTGGTTCTGACATCGTATTACCTTTAGACGTAGCGACCGATGAAAGCATCCAAAACTGCTTTGCAGAATTAAGCAAACGTTGGGAAAAATTTGATGGTTTCGTACACGCTATCGCATTCGCACCAGGCGACCAATTAGATGGCGATTACGTAAACGCAGCAACTCGTGAAGGCTACCGTATTGCTCACGACATCAGTGCATTCAGCTTTGTAGCAATGGCACAAGCGGCACGTCCTTACTTAAATCCAAACGCTGCATTATTAACCCTTTCTTACTTAGGTGCTGAGCGTGCAATTCCTAACTACAACGTCATGTGTTTAGCGAAAGCATCTCTTGAAGCGGCAACTCGCGTGATGGCGGCTGATTTAGGTAAAGAAGGTATTCGTGTAAATGCGATCTCTGCTGGTCCTATCCGTACCTTAGCAGCATCAGGTATTAAAAACTTCAAGAAAATGCTTTCTGCATTTGAGAAAACCGCAGCATTACGCCGCACTGTTACTATCGAAGATGTGGGTAACTCAGCAGCATTCTTATGCTCTGATTTAGCATCTGGTATTAC
>JAGZRY010000186.1 GCA_018381425.1 Haemophilus parainfluenzae | reverse complement strand
AAAAAATAACGGATTAGAAAAATGAACGTGAAACCGGCAACAGCGAAAATCAGTTCGCTTGCCTTAAAACATAATTTACAAGTTATTAAAGAAAAAGCGTCCCACAGTAAAATTATTGCTGTGGTAAAAGCAAACGCATATGGTCACGGTGTGGTATTTGTCTCATCCGCTTTAGAAAGCATGGTGGATTGCTTTGCTGTGGCACGCTTAGAAGAGGCGTTATCTTTACGCTCTAACGGTATTATTAAACCGATCTTATTGCTAGAAGGCTTTTTTGATGAAAAAGATCTGCCTATTATTGCAGTAAATAATATTGAGACGGTGGTACATAACCGCGAACAGCTTGAAGCATTAAAACGAGCCGTAGTACCAAGTCCAATTAAAGTTTGGTTAAAAATTGATACCGGTATGCACCGTTTAGGTGTATCACTTGATGAAGTGAATTATTTTTATCAAGAGCTGAAAAAACTCCCTCAAATTCAACCGCACTTAGGTTTTGTGAGTCATTTTAGCCGTGCTGATGAGTTAGATTCAGATTACACTCAAGTTCAGTTAGATCGTTTTCTTCAAGCTATAAAAAATAAAGAAGGAGACCGAACCATTGCCGCATCAGGTGGGATTCTATTCTGGCCAGAAGCGCATTTAGATTGTATTCGCCCAGGGATTATTATGTACGGCATTTCACCAACAGATACTGTCGGCGCTGAATTTGGTTTAATCCCCGTGATGAACTTAACTTCTTCATTGCTTGCGGTGCGAGAACATAAAAAAGGTGAACCTGTTGGCTATGGTGGTATTTGGACGAGTCCGAAAGATACTAAAATTGGCGTGGTTGCCATTGGTTATGGTGATGGATATCCGCGTGATGTGCCAGAAGGTACGCCAGTTTATCTAAATGGTCGTATTGTTCCTATTGTTGGTCGTGTCTCAATGGATATGCTAACGGTAGATTTAGGCGAAGATAGCCAAGATAAAGTCGGTGACGAAGTAATTTTATGGGGTAAGGAATTACCAATTGAAACGGTAGCTAAATACAGTGGTATTTTAAGCTATGAACTGATTACAAAATTAACGCCTCGTGTTATAACAGAATATGTCGATTAATTGTTTTTGCAAGAAAGCAAAAATGTAAAGAATTCAATTTTTAAAAGGAAATATTCATGAAAAACATTAACCCAACCAATACACTAGCTTGGAAAGCACTTGAAGCTCACCAATCTCAACTAGCTCATACCACCATCGCTGATTTATTCAAACAAGAACAAAATCGTTTTAACGATTATTCTTTAACTTTTGAAAATCAAATCTTAGTGGATTTTTCAAAAAATAAAATTAACCAAGAAACCCTTAAATTACTTCATCAATTAGCCAAAGAATCGGCATTAGATGAAGCAATTAATGCCATATTTACGGGCGAAAAGATTAATCGCACAGAAAATCGTGCCGTATTACATACCGCACTTCGTAACCGTTCAAATGCACCAGTATATGTAGATGGTAAAGATGTGATGCCGGAAGTGAATGCGGTATTAGCGAAAATGAGTGCGTTCTGTGATCGTGTGATTTCAGGTGAATGGAAAGGTTATACCGGAAAAGCAATTACTGATGTGGTGAATATCGGTATCGGTGGTTCGGACTTAGGCCCTTACATGGTGACCGAAGCGCTTCGTCCTTATAAAAATCACTTGAATATGCACTTTGTTTCAAACGTAGATGGTACACATATCGCTGAAACATTGAAAAAAGTCAATCCTGAAACCACACTTTTCTTAGTGGCATCTAAAACCTTTACCACACAAGAAACCATGACCAATGCGAATTCTGCGCGTGATTGGTTACTGGCGGCAGCGAAAGATAACAGCGCGGTGGCAAAACACTTTGCTGCACTTTCGACCAATGGTAAAGCGGTAGCAGAATTTGGTATTGATACAAACAACATGTTTGAGTTTTGGGATTGGGTTGGTGGCCGTTATTCTTTATGGTCTGCAATCGGTCTTTCAATCGCACTTTCAATCGGTTTTGACAATTTTGAAGCGTTATTAAGTGGTGCGCATGAAATGGATAAACATTTCCGTACTGCGCCATTAGAAAAAAATATCCCTGCAACATTAGCGTTAATCGGTTTATGGAATACCAATTTCCTCGGTGCACAAACTGAAGCAATTTTACCTTATGACCAATATTTACATCGTTTTGCGGCTTATTTCCAACAAGGCAATATGGAGTCAAACGGTAAATATGTCGATCGTAATGGCGATGTTATCCGTGATTATCAAACTGGCCCAATTATTTGGGGGGAACCAGGTACAAACGGTCAACATGCGTTCTACCAATTGATTCACCAAGGTACGATGTTAATTCCTTGTGATTTTATCGCGCCGGCACAAAGCCATAACCCATTAGGTGATCATCACAGCAAATTGTTATCAAACTTCTTTGCACAGACTGAAGCACTTGCTTTTGGTAAAACTAAAGAAGAAGTCGAAGCAGAGTTTGTGAAAGCCGGTAAATCGTTGGATGAGGTAAAAGACATTGTGCCATTTAAAGTCTTTACAGGTAACAAACCGACCAACTCTATTTTAGTGAAGAAAATTACACCATTTGTTCTTGGTGCATTAATTGCGATGTACGAACACAAGATTTTTGCACAAGGTGTGATTTTCAATATCTTTAGTTTCGACCAATGGGGCGTGGAATTAGGTAAACAATTAGCAAATCGAATTCTTCCTGAATTGGCAGACAAAGAGAACGTTTCAAGCCATGATAGCTCAACCAATGGATTGATTAACCAATTCAAAGCGTGGCGATAATATAAAGTAAAAATTGCGGTCAAATTGACCGCAATTTTTTATTTTCATTAAACTGATTTGACTTTCCACATACAGCCTACGCTGATAAAAATTAACGCCACAGCGACATAAAAAACAGCGTTGTAATGCCAGATTTCCGCAATAATACCCGCAATAGGTCCTCCGATAATCCAACTACTTTTTGCTGCATTACTAAATAAGGTGGTGGCAGTGCCCATTTTAGTCGGCATTAAGTCTTGGAAATACACCATGCCAATGGTAGCGGTAATACCGATAAAAATCGCATTAAGCATTTGCAATCCGATAAGCTGCCAAGTTTGCTCGGCGAATAATAAACTTGAATAGAAGGAGAGACCTGAAACTAAAGCAATCATCATCAAGCGCTTTTTACTGAAATATTTGGTGAGATAGCCCGCAAATATCATCACAGGAATTTCCAATCCCGCAGCCGTCCCCATTAATGTTCCCGCCAGTTCTTTGTTTAAATGTAATTCATTAATCACAAATAATGGCATATTAATTAGATACATGCTGTTACAGGTCCAAAGCAATAGATTTGCGATAAACAAGTAAATCACACTTTTTCTTGGTGGCGTATTGTCTAAAATCTCTTGATTTTTAACCGCACTTTGACGAGGAATTTTCGGCAATAATTTGCTGACGCCTGCACACAGTAAAAAGGCAGAACCTGCCACCAAATACATGTAATCAAAGCCCCAGTTTAACGCAATGAAAAAAGAAAGTGGTGGTCCTACAATCCAAGCCAATGAGATTTGAGTTCGCATAATTGTGGTGAACATCACCGCTTCATGATGACTACTTTCAGCATATTCTCTCGCTAAAGCAAAAGATTGCGGATTAGCGGATGAACCTAACCCTAACAGCGTGGTACCGATAATAATCAACACATAATAATTTCGGCTATAAGCAAAAATGAGACAGCCAAGCACGGCAATCAAGCTGCAAACAATCATCACTTTGCGACGGTCTTCTTGCTTATCAGAATATTTTGCTAGAATTTGGCTTAAGATAATGCCAATAATGGCATTAACTGAATAGAACAAGCCCACAAAAAAAGGTGAAACTTGAATCTCTTGAGAGAGATATAAACTCAAGGTCGGCGTTTGAAAGGCAGAGGCAATTCCCGTTAAAAAAGCAATCAATAGAAAATTGAATGCTACAAGATTAGATGGTGTTACGTTTTGTTGTTGAACAAACATAGTCATTATTTAATAAAAGAACATAGTTGGAAATAAAAGTGATCTGCCCCCCAAAAGTTGGACAGGTTAGTTAACTTAAATATTGAGCTCGGTATTGCACTGGGCTCAATCCTTTGAAAGCAAGTTTAATGCG
>JAGZRY010000185.1 GCA_018381425.1 Haemophilus parainfluenzae | reverse complement strand
ATATCGTGACCGTCGTCAACGTAAACGTCAATTCCGTCAATTATGGATTGCACGTATCAACGCTGCGGCTCGTCAAAATGGTTTATCTTACAGCAAATTCATCAACGGCTTGAAAAAAGCATCTGTTGAAATCGACCGTAAGATCCTTGCTGATATCGCTGTATTCGACAAAGTGGCGTTTGCTGCATTAGTTGAAAAAGCAAAATCTGCACTTTAATTTTTTAAAGTTTAGATTCAAAAATTAGGACGCTAAAAAGCGTCCTTTTTTATTACCTCCCAAAAAGAAAAAACCGCTACTCAAAACTTGAATAGCGGGGAGGTCTTAATTTATAAGAAACTTCAAAAAGATAACTGCAATATGCAGTGCACTAGCAATGTATCAGACTGTGTGTTTTTAAAATAGTTCGATATTTTTGAAAAAAATTTTAAAAATATCAAAATCAAACGAAAATGAACGAATTTAGCCCTTTATAAAGGCAATAATTTGCTCTTCAATCCCTTTTTCATCTAATTTAATTTCAGCAAGTGCTTCTTGTTGTGTGCCTTGCGGAATAAAAATATCAGGTAAACCAAGTTGTAAAAGTGCGGTTGTTTTTCCATGAGAATTTAACACTTCTGAAACTGCAGAACCTGCACCACCTTGAATCACATTTTCTTCCAATGTCACAATGACGTCATGGGTATTTGCCATTTCTAGAATCCGAGTTTCATCAATTGGTTTCACAAAGCGCATATCGACAACAGTCGCATTGAGTTTTTCTGCCACAGATAAAGCGGCTGGTAAAAGTGTACCAAAATTCAGAATCGCTATTTTTTCACCTTGACGAACCATTTTTGAACGACCAATTTCTAATTCTGCAAGTGGGGTTAATTCTACGCCGATTGCATTTCCACGCGGATAACGTACCGCAGCTGGTTTACCACATTTATATCCAGTATAAAGCATTTGGCGACATTCATTTTCATCACTTGGTGTCATAATGATCATATTTGGAATGCAGCGCATAAAGCTTAAGTCAAAAGCACCTTGGTGAGTCTGACCATCAGCGCCTACAATGCCTGCACGATCGATGGCAAAGAGAACAGGTAAGTTTTGAATAGCGACATCGTGAATAAGCTGATCATAAGCACGTTGTAAGAAGGTAGAATAAATGGCTACAACAGGTTTATAACCACCAATTGCAAGGCCCGCAGCAAAAGTGACCGCATGTTGTTCAGCAATGGCAACATCAAAATATTGTTGTGGGAATCGTTCTGAAAATTCTACCATGCCAGAACCTTCACGCATTGCAGGGGTAATACCGACTAATTTATCGTCTTGTTCCGCCATTTCACATAACCAATCGCCAAAGGTTTTTGAATAGGTTGGTTTGGCATTTGATTTAGGCAATTGGCCGCTTGTTGGGTCAAATTTTGGTACGCCATGGAAACCGATTGGGTCTTTTTCTGCAGGCTCGTAACCTTTTCCTTTTTTAGTTTTGATGTGTAAGAATTGCGGCCCTTTGAGATCGCGCATATTGCTTAAAGTAGCAATTAATTCATCAATATTATGCCCGTCAATTGGTCCAATATAGTTAAAACCGAGCTCTTCAAAAAGCGTACTTTCTGGAGAGAACATCACACCTTTCATGTGCTCTTCGGTTTTCTTCATAAAGTTTTTAACAGTTGGCACTTTATCTAAAATTTTCTTACTGCCATCACGAACCGTTGAATATAATGAACCAGAGAAAATACGGGCTAGATGATTATTTAATGCGCCGACATTTTCAGAAATAGACATTTCATTGTCATTTAAAATGACCAACATATCAGTATGCAAGGAACCCGCATGGTTTAGGGCTTCAAATGCCATACCTGCAGTGATTGCACCGTCACCAATCACACAAATGGTTTTGCGACCCGCATTTTCACGTTCTGCCGCAACAGCAATACCTAGTCCTGCACTGATAGAAGTAGAAGAGTGACCCACACTTAATACATCAAACTCACTTTCTTCACGCCAAGGAAAAGGATGAATGCCGCCTTTTTGGCGAATAGTGGACATTTGATCACGACGACCTGTTAAGATTTTATGTGGATAAGCTTGATGGCCCACATCCCAAATTAATTGATCAAAAGGGGTTTTAAAAATGTAGTGTAATGCAACAGTCAATTCAACGGTACCAAGACCAGATGCCAAATGACCACTGGTTTGACTAACAGACTCCAACAGATAACTCCGTAACTCCTGACAAAGTTGCGGAAGCTGATCTTTATTCAAAAGACGCAAATCTTCCGGCGAATTAATTAAGGATAAAAGAGGATAGTTGTTCATATATTCGTTAGTCCTAAAATGTGAAAAAAAGTGACCGCACTTTGAAAAATCAAAGTCAGTGCTGTCACTATTAACTTTTACGGTTGACAATAAATTTAGCTAATGCGCGTAATGCGGTAGTATCAAAAGGTAAATTGTCTAATTCATGTAAGGCGGTTTGATAGAGTTCTTGCGCTTTTTGTTTTGCGCCCTCTAACCCTAATAGCTTTGGATAAGTGCTTTTATCTAAATCTAAATCAGATCCCACCGGTTTACCGATTTCCGCACTGTCACCTTCAATATCTAAAATGTCATCTTGTACTTGGAAAGCCAGACCAATGGCTTGTGAATAACGTTCTAGTTGTTGCGCTAATTCTTTGTTTTCAAAGTGAGGCGAACAGATAAAACCCATTTTTAATGCGGCCGTTAGCAATGCACCAGTTTTGTTGCGATGAATAAGCTCTAATTCGGTTAAATTAACTTGTTTATGCTCTGAAATTAAATCTAAACTTTGCCCTAAACACATGCCTTGTACGCCAGATGCTTGAGCCAATACTTTCACTAATTGCAATTTTTGTTCTGCAGAAAGAGAAGGGGCTTGCGTAAGAATTTCAAAGGCAAAAGTTTGTAACGCATCGCCAGCTAAAATGGCAGTCGCTTCATCAAAAGCAATATGACAAGTTGGTTGACCACGACGAAGTTCATCGTTGTCCATGGCAGGCAAATCATCATGGATTAAAGAATAAGCATGGATAGATTCAATGGCTGCAGCGGCGTAATCTAGAGCTGGCATTTCTGCCCCTAGCATTTTACCCGTTGCATAGACAAGAAAAGGACGAACGCGTTTACCGCCTAGCAATAAGCCATATTTCATGGCATCACGCAAAGGGGCATTATAAGAGTCAATTTCTTCAAATTGATTAGCTAAAAACTGATTAATGCGATCTTGAACTTGTTTGAGTTCAGTGCCGAATTGATAACTCATGAATTACTCGTCCCCTTGATAATCACTTAATGGGGCGGTTTCGCTTTTTTGTAACAAAATTTGAATACGTTGTTCTGCTTGTTGCAAGCGCTCTTGACCAAGTTGAGCCAATTTAATGCCGTTCTCAAATTCTTTCAGCGCATCTTCCAATGGCAATTCACCGCTTTCAAGTTTTGTCACAATCGTTTCTAATTGTGCAAGTGTTGTTTCAAAATCAGGTTCAGCATTTGCTGGTTTACGCGCCATTAAATTATCCTTTTCAGATGAATAAATTGCTCCGTATTGTACTTGATTTTTATAGGGATGTTAAAAACTTATTTCAAAGTGCGGTCAGTTTTTCGTGAGAATTTGAACTTTGTGGGATCTGGAATTTAGCGTACAATACGGCCATTTTTTATTATTCACAGATTATTATGAAATTTATCATTAAACTTTTTCCTGAAATTATGATTAAAAGCGAAACCGTGCGGAAGCGTTTCGCGAAAATTTTGACCTCAAATATACGTAATATTTTACAGAAATATGATGAAGAAACAGCGGTCGTTCGTCATTGGGATTACATCGAAGTGCGGTCAAAAAATGAAGCAAACCGTGAAGAATTAATTGCGCTTTTACAACGCATTCCAGGGATTCATCATTTTTTAGAAGTGGAAGAAAAACCGTTTACCGACTTACATCATATCTTTGAGTTGACCTTAGCGGATGTTGCAGCTCAACTTGAAAACAAAACCTTTTGTGTACGTGTAAAACGCAAAGGGAAACATGATTTTAGTTCCATTGAAGCTGAACGTTATATCGGTGGTGGTTTAAATCAGCATATTGAAAGTGCAAAAGTACGCTTAAAAAATCCTGATGTGACGGTGCGTATTGATATTGAAGATGACAAAATGATGCTGGT
>JAGZRY010000184.1 GCA_018381425.1 Haemophilus parainfluenzae | reverse complement strand
AGTCTTAGCCTTATAGATTGAGAAATTAGCCCTTTTTCGCTACAATACGCCACTATTTTTATTCAAGCAGAAAACTATGTCTGAAATTAAACTCATCGTAGGGCTGGGAAACCCTGGCGATAAATATGCGGAAACCCGCCACAATGCAGGTGAATGGCTAATTGAGCGTTTGGCTCGTCGCTTTAATGTTTCGCTTAATGCAGAAAATAAATTCTTCGGTTATGTAGGAAAAACACTGATTAACGGCAAAGAAGTCCGTTTTTTAGTGCCAACGACGTTTATGAATTTAAGCGGAAAAGCAGTGGGTGCACTTGCTAATTTTTATCGCATCAAACCAGAAGAAATTTTAGTGCTACACGATGAATTAGACTTACCACCGGGCACAGTAAAATTAAAACAAGGTGGCGGACATGGCGGACACAATGGTTTAAAAGATATCGTGGCTCAGCTTGGTAACAGCAACAATTTCTATCGTTTACGCATTGGTATTGGTCATCCTGGACACCGTGATTTAGTTTCAGGTTTTGTGCTTAACAAACCTTCGCCTGCAGAAAGAGAAGCTCTCGATAAAGCGTTAGATGAAGCTACCGATTGCATCGAATTGCTTTTCAAAGAAGGCATGGTGAAAGCCACCAATCGCTTAAACAGTTTTAAAATTTAACTCAAAAGTGCGGTGAAAAAACACTATAAATTTTAACCGCACTTACGCTTACAATAAGGAAAACATCATGGGATTTAAATGTGGTATCGTTGGTTTGCCAAACGTCGGCAAATCTACCCTTTTTAATGCATTAACCAAAGCCGGTATCGAAGCGGCAAACTATCCGTTTTGCACCATCGAGCCAAATACCGGCGTGGTGCCAATGCCGGATCCGCGTTTAGACGCCTTAGCGGAAATTGTCAAACCTGAACGTGTATTGCCCACCACCATGGAATTTGTGGATATCGCAGGCTTGGTGGCCGGCGCGAGTAAAGGCGAAGGTTTGGGTAATAAATTCCTCGCCAACATCCGCGAAACGGACGCCATTGGCCATGTCGTACGTTGTTTTGAAAACGATGACATCGTGCACGTTGCAGGTAAAATCGATCCATTAAGCGATATCGAAACCATCAATACCGAATTAGCCCTTGCTGACTTAGACAGCTGTGAACGTGCCATCCAACGTTTACAAAAACGTGCTAAAGGTGGCGATAAAGACGCAAAATTTGAGCTTTCTGTGATGGAAAAAATCCTTCCTGTACTTTCTGAAGCAGGCATGATTCGTTCTGTTGAGTTAGATAAAGATGAGTTATTAGCAATTAAAAGCTACAACTTCCTTACATTAAAACCAACCATGTACATTGCGAACGTAAATGAAGACGGTTTTGAAAATAACCCATATTTAGACAAAGTGCGTGAGTTTGCAGAAAAAGAAGGCTCTGTTGTGGTGCCTGTATGCGCGGCGATTGAAGCAGAAATTGCTGAGCTTGATGACGATGAAAAAATCGAATTCTTACAAGATCTTGGTATTGAAGAACCTGGCTTAAACCGTGTAATTCGTGCAGGTTATGCCTTATTAAATCTTCAAACCTACTTCACTGCGGGCGTGAAAGAAGTACGCGCATGGACAGTTTCTGTTGGTGCAACCGCCCCTAAAGCGGCCGCTGTAATCCACACAGACTTTGAAAAAGGCTTCATCCGTGCAGAAGTGATTGCTTACGATGACTTCATCCAATTCAAAGGTGAAAACGGTGCAAAAGAAGCAGGTAAATGGCGCTTAGAAGGTAAAGACTACATCGTGCAAGATGGTGATGTCATGCATTTCCGCTTTAACGTATAAAAATTCTTCAGACCGCATGAATATGCGGTCTTTTTGTATTTATAAAAGGAAAAAAACAATGTCGGATAAATTAAATCAACTCATCGAATTGTTAAAATTAGAAAAAATTGATGATCTTATCTTTCGCGGAGCCAGTGAAGACTTAGGTTTTCGCCAAGTATTTGGTGGCCAAGTCGTGGCACAATCTCTTTCAGCCGCGATGCAAGTTGCCCCCCCGGAGCGTGTACTCCATTCTTGCCATGCTTACTTTTTAGCACCTGGCGACAGTCAACACCCGATTATTTATGATGTGGAAACCTTACGTGAAGGACGCAACTTCTCTGCGTTACGCGTAAAAGCCATTCAACATAAAAATGTGATTTGTCATGTCACTGCTTCATTTCAAGTACCCGAAGAAGGCTTCGACCATCAATCAGCCATGCCGCAAGTACCGGGACCAGAACAATGCATTGATGAACACGAAATCATGTTAAAAGTGGCGCAGACTTTACCAGAAAGCTTGAGTGAAAAATTTGCTCAAGAACGCCCATTTCAAATTCATAGCCGATATTTGAACAATCCATTTGATGGTCGAGAACTGCCACCCGAACAATATGCTTGGTTTAAAACCAATGGAGAGGCGCCATTAGATTTGCAGACGCAGCAATGTCTTTTAGGGTATTTTTCTGATTTTCACTGTATTTTGACCGCACTTCATCCACATAGGAAAGGCTTTTTACAAAAAGGGATGAAAGTGGCTACAATCGACCACAGTATTTGGTTCCACCGCCCTTTCAATTTAAATAATTGGCACTTACATGCCATTGAAAGTAACAATGCTTTTGCGGGACGAGGTTTAGCGAGAGGACAAATTTTTGCTGCAGATGGCACATTAATTGCCACCACACAGCAGGAAGGGTTAATTCGTTATCAAAAATAACCGCACTTTAAAACCAGGTGCAGACTACCCTTCGTAACCGATATCTTCTAAAGTTGGGTTTTCTGCACCTTGTTTGGCTAGTTCATCACAAATTTCATTTTCACGATGGCCGGAATGGCCTTTCACCCACTGCCAATCAATGTTATGGGTTTGAATTGCCTGATCTAACGCAATCCATAAATCCTGATTTTTTACCGTCTTTCCCGTACTCGCTTTCCAATTGTTTTTCTTCCAATTGTAAATCCATTGTGTGATACCATTTTTCATATATTGGCTATCACTATAAAGCGTCACATGGCAAGGCTCTTTTAAGCTATTTAAAGCCTCAATCACTGCTCGTAATTCCATGCGATTATTGGTGGTTTTGAAATACCCTTTTGAAATATGTTTTTCGTGCTGTTTATAGCGCAGGACAATCCCTATGCCACCGGCTCCCGGATTGCCTAGGCAAGATCCATCCGTAAAAATTTCAATCTGTTTTTGCATAACTAATTCGAGCTTGTGTAAAATAGACGGTATTTTAAAGGAAACAAATAGGTAGAACAATGATAAATCCGGATCGCCAGATTGTACTGGATACTGAAACCACTGGTATGAACCAAATTGGCGCACATTACGAAGGACATTGCATTATTGAAATTGGCGCCGTGGAAATGGTTAACCGTAAATACACAGGCAATAATTTTCACATTTATATTAAACCGGATCGTTTGATTGATCCCGATGCTATTAAAGTTCACGGTATTACGGATGAAATGCTGGCGGATAAACCGGATTTCAAAACGATTGCACAAGACTTTATAGAATACATTCGCGGTGCCGAACTTCTGATTCATAATGCCCCCTTCGACGTGGGCTTTATGGACTATGAATTCCGTAAACTTGGGTTAGATATCAAAACGACCGACATTTGCCTGGTCACCGATACGTTGCAAATGGCGCGCCAAATGTATCCTGGAAAACGTAATAGCTTAGATGCGTTGTGTGATCGTTTAGGCATTGATAACAGCAAACGAACACTCCACGGTGCGTTGCTGGATGCGGAGATTTTAGCCGACGTTTATTTGTCCATGACAGGCGGTCAAACCAGTCTATTTGATGAAGATCATGCGGATAGTTCAATTATCCAAGCTGGCACCAATATGCAAGATCTTCAAAGTGCGGTCAATTTTTCGCAAAATTTAAAAGTGTTACAACCCACCGATGATGAACTTCAAGCTCATTTAGATTTCATTAAATTGGTCAATAAAAAAAGCGATGGCAAATGTTTTTGGTCTATTCGTACGGGTGACGAAACCTCACATTAATCGGTTATCTATTAATCAGATAAACATAAAAAAGAAAAAAAAGATTGACGGTTTTAACGTTCATCATTATTATACCCAGCACTTAGCGGAGTGGTAGTTCAGCTGGTTAGAATACCTGCCTGTCACGCAGGGGGTCGCGGGTTCGAGTCCCGTCCATTCCGCCAATT
>JAGZRY010000183.1 GCA_018381425.1 Haemophilus parainfluenzae | reverse complement strand
TGCGAAAAGTCATCATCCCTGCGGTATTACCTGCATTAATAGGTGGCGCAGGCATGGGATTTGCGCGATCGCTTGGTGAATACGGCTCAGTCATTTTTATTGCAGGTAATGTGCCACTCGTATCCGAAATTGCACCATTGATTATTATGTCAAAACTTGATTTGTATGACGTGCAAGGTGCATCTGTGGTTACATTATTAATGCTTGCCATTTCATTTCTATTGATTTTATTTATTAACTTAGCGCAGTGGTCTATTGCCAAACGTATTAGTCCAATTCGATAAGAGGTATTTATGAAAACCCAATCATGGCAAAAATGGATCTTAATTCTGACTGCACTCAGTTTTTTTACGATCATATTATTGCTCCCATTATTTACCGTATTCTATTCAGCCCTTGAACAAGGGATTGGGCTATTTTTTGCTGCATTAAAAGAACCGGAAGCCTTAGCGGCTATTTGGCTTACGATTAAAGTCTCTTTAATTGTATTACCTATTAACATTTTTATCGGTGTGGTTATGGCTTGGGCTATTGCTTATTTTGACTTTAAGGGGAAAAGCTTATTAACCGCACTACTCGACCTCCCCTTTTCCATTTCACCGGTGGTTGTAGGATTAATGTTCTTACTATTGTTTGGGTTAGATGGACTTTGGGGCGCATGGCTTGTTGAACACCATATTCGTTTTATGTTTGCAACACCAAGCATTGTTATCGTGACCTTATTCGTCACCTTTCCACTTATTGCTAAATCATTAATTCCAACCATGTCAGCCCAAGGCACAAGTGAGGAACAAGCTGCGTTAATCTTAGGTGCATCCTCTTGGCAACTTTTCTGGCACGTAACGCTACCAAAAATAAAATGGGCATTAATTTATGGTGTGATTTTAAGTAACGCTCGTGCAATGGGTGAATTCGGTGCCGTGAGTGTTGTATCTGGGCATATTCGCGGTTTGACTAATACAATTCCGCTTTATGTAGAAATTAGTTACAACGAATATCAATTTGTTGCCGCATTTGCTTGCGCCAGTTTATTGGCATTAATCGCAGTAGGTACACTGGGATTACAAAACATAGTGAGATATGTGGAAAAGAAAAAAATCTAAGAATAACAACAGGAACACAATAAATGACAATCAAAATACAGCGACTAAACAAACACTTTGAACAGTTTCATGCGTTGAAAGATATCAATCTCAGCTTTCCGGAAAATCAGCTAACCGCCTTGCTTGGACCAAGTGGTTGTGGAAAAACAACGCTATTACGGATCATTGCCGGATTAGAATTTGCTGATAATGGACACATTTGGTTTGGTGAAAAAGAGGTGACTCAACTTTCAGCTGCTGAACGAAATGTTGGCTTTGTGTTTCAGCATTATGCACTATTTCAAAATATGACCGTCTTTGACAATGTCGCTTTTGGCTTAACGGTGAAACCTCGTAGAGAACGTCCCTCTGCAGAAGAAATTCGCGAAAAAGTCACCGCACTTTTAAAGCTAGTAAAACTTGAATGGCTAGCCGATCGCTACCCTAATCAACTTTCTGGTGGACAAAAACAACGTATAGCCTTAGCTCGCTCCCTTTCTGTTCAACCAAAAGTCTTACTACTTGATGAACCCTTTGGTGCATTGGATGCTCAAGTTCGTAAAGAATTACGTCGTTGGCTGCGAGAATTGCAACATGAACTCAATGTGACCAGCATTTTCGTTACCCATGATCAAGATGAAGCATTAGATATGTCTGATCGCATTGTGGTGATGAATAAAGGTCAAGTGGAGCAAATTGATGAGCCTAGCCAAATCTATCATGCACCACAAACCCCTTTCGTCACGCAATTTGTAGGGGATGTTAATGTGTTCCACGGACACATTGATCAAGGCAATTTAGTCATTGGTGAATTTGCTCATAATTTACAAACACATAGCAATGCGGCTCATGCAGTTAATAACCAATCTGCAACGGCTTATATTCGCCCTTACGAACTTACGCTTTCACGAGAATCTCATAATGCCTTAGCGAGTGGTACGATTCGTCATATTAATGCTATTGGTTTTATCGTAAGAATTGAAGTGGAAAGTTCGCAAATAGAACAACCGATTGAGGTGATTCTTACCAAAGAAAACTATCTCAATGCGCAGTATAAAATAGGTGATCACGTTTATCTTGTGCCGGATAAATTAAATCTATTTCAAGAAATGAATATCTAGAAAAGTAAAAGTGCGGTCAAAAAATCAACCACACTTTATATTTAAGGGAGAAAATTATTTTTTACCTAATTGCGGTAACACTGAATCTTTACCCGCAGTTAATAAACCAACTTGAGAGTAGATACTTAATTTGCCGCGTGTATCCGCTACGTCTAAGTTACGCATGGTTAATTGACCAATACGATCGATTGGATCAAATGGCGCATTTTCCACTTTTTCCATACTTAAACGTTCAGCCGCATAAGTTAAGTTTGGTGATTCAGTATTTAAGATTGAGTAGTCATTACCACGACGAAGTTCTAATGTCACTTCACCAGTCACCGCACGAGCGACCCAACGTTGTGCGGTTTCACGTAACATTAATGCTTGTGGATCAAACCAACGACCTTGGTATAACAAACGACCTAAACGTAAACCGTTGATACGATATTGTTCAATAGTATCTTCATTATGAATACCAGTGACTAAACGTTCATAAGCGATATGGAATAATGCCATTCCCGGTGCTTCATAAATACCACGTGATTTAGCTTCGATAATACGGTTTTCAATTTGGTCTGACATGCCTAAACCATGACGACCACCAATTCGATTTGCTTCTAAGAAAAGATCCACCACGTTATCAAAGGTTTTACCATTCAATGCAACCGGCACACCTTCTTCAAAGCGAACGGTCACCACTTCTGGTTTCACTTGAACATTTTCATCCCAAAATGCCACGCCCATAATTGGTTTCACAATTTTAATGCCAGTGCTTAATTCTTCTAAGTCTTTCGCTTCGTGTGTCGCACCTAACATATTAGAGTCAGTTGAATACGCTTTTTCTACCGACATTTTGTAGTCAAAACCATTTGCGATTAAGAATTGTGACATTTCAAAGCGACCGCCCAACTCATCGATGAATTGTTGATCTAGCCATGGTTTGTAAATTTTTAAATTTGGGTTGGTTAATAAACCATAACGATAAAAACGCTCAATATCGTTACCTTTGAAAGTTGAACCATCACCCCAGATATTCACATCATCTTCTTTCATTGCTGCAACAAGCATCGTACCTGTTACCGCGCGACCTAGTGGTGTGGTATTGAAATAGGTTGCTCCACCAGTAGAAATATGGAATGCACCACATTGAATAGCCGCAATCCCTTCATGGGCTAACTGTGCACGACAATCCACTAAACGCGCATTTTCCGCACCATATTCCATCGCTTTTTTGGGAATTGCATTGTAATCATCTTCATCTGGTTGACCTAAGTTTGCTGTATAAGCATAAGGTACTGCACCTTTTTGACGCATCCAAAGCAATGCAGCACTGGTATCTAGCCCGCCTGAAAAAGCGATACCAACTTTTTGACCTTTAGGTAAATGTTGCAGAATCGTATTTGACATATTTTATTTCCTTCATTGTGGTTATGGTGAGTGAGTTTTTAAAAAGTGCGGTCAAAAATCACTGCGCTTT
The DNA here is from genome assembly GCA_018381425.1 of Haemophilus parainfluenzae. Lineage (GTDB taxonomy): Bacteria > Pseudomonadota > Gammaproteobacteria > Enterobacterales > Pasteurellaceae > Haemophilus_D > Haemophilus_D parainfluenzae_O. The sequence goes on along the minus strand of JAGZRY010000183.1, from coordinate 574 downwards.
TCTAACATATCATCGGGATTTGGATAACGATAAGCGAAGCCTAAATCTCGACAAATTTTATCTGCCATAATGATTCGTTTCTGATCCGAATCACTACATTCAAATTGTGGTATGGATAAATCATAACATGCAGCTGCTTTTGTGTAATATTCTGCTCGCGTAGGATGAATTGGCGCGCAAAGATGGTAAGTTCGCAATCCATTTGGATTCATGAGTAAGGCAGTAATAGCTTGAATGCAATCCTCAAGATACACCAAATTAACAAGCGAATTGCCCTGTTTTAAATTGCGTTTTCCTGCTAAGAATTTAACAGGATGGCGTTGTTTACCAATTAATCCTGCAAGTCGAAGAATATCGCAATGCGATATTCCTGATTGGAACAAGCACTGTTCTGCTTGTATCAGTGTTTTACCCATTTCTGTTTCAGATGAAGGTTGAGAACCTTCATCAAATTGCCCCGAAATATCAGGAAAAACAGAAGTTGAACTGGTAAAAAGTATATGTTGTACACCTTGTTTCTTTGCTTGATTGGCTAAAAAAGCAAGATATTCACAATACTGTTGAGAAGAAAAAC
>JAGZRY010000182.1 GCA_018381425.1 Haemophilus parainfluenzae | reverse complement strand
CTGTTCGGTGACGAGTTTGATAATTTTCAAACGAAATTGATAAGAGTAAGACATAATCTGCACCTCAAATTAGGTGTCCAGGTTTTGGGGTGCAGATCAAAGTGCGGTCAAAAAACACTGGATTTTCTGACCGCACTTTTAAAATGAATGCTAAGCGAAAGAATTATTCAAACATTGCTGAAATAGATTCTTCATTACTGATACGACGAATTGCTTCAGCAAGCATGCTAGAAAGAGTCAGCACGCGTACTTTACCAAGCGCTTTCATTTCAGGTGAAAGTGGAACAGTATCAGTCACCACGATTTCATCAATCGCATCGCTCGCTAAATTTTGTGCGGCTGCACCAGAGAATACAGCGTGAGTTGCGTAAGCAAATACGCGTTTTGCACCGCGTTCTTTTAATGCTTCAGCTGCTTTACATAATGTACCACCTGTATCAATCATATCATCTACAAGGATACAATCACGATCTGCGACATCCCCGATAATATGCATAACTTGTGATACGTTTGCGCGTGGACGACGTTTGTCGATAATTGCCATTTCGGTATCGTTTAATAATTTCGCTACCGCGCGAGCACGTACCACACCGCCGATATCAGGAGAAACAACGATAGGATTGACAAGATCGGTTTTCTTCAAGATATCATCAAGTAAAACGGGTGAACCGAATACGTTATCAACTGGTACATCAAAGAAACCTTGGATTTGCTCTGCGTGTAAGTCACAAGTTAATACACGGTCAATCCCTACTGTTGAAAGTAAATCTGCTACCACTTTTGCAGTGATTGGAACACGAGCAGAACGCACACGACGATCTTGACGAGCATAACCAAAATAAGGAACAACGGCAGTAATACGGCCGGCAGATGCACGACGTAAAGCATCAACCATTACAATCAATTCCATCAGGTTGTCATTCGTTGGCGCACAAGTGGATTGAATAATAAACACGTCTGCACCACGCACATTTTCATTAATTTGCACTTGGATTTCACCATCGCTAAAGCGTCCAACTGTGGCATCGCCTAATGAAATGTAAAGACGTTCAGAAATCTTTTTCGCTAGCTCAGGCGTAGCATTTCCAGCAAAGAGTTTAATGTCTGGCATTTTATATAACCTCAGGTTGAGTGTAGATAGATTGGTTGGTCGAGAGTTGTTTCAACATCGCATGTAATGGTGAAACGTTTAATCCTTTAGCAACAAAGCCGAAAAATTCCTTCGGTTTTTGTTGGAAAACAGCTTGTGCTGATTTTTCATCATCAAATTCAGCAAAAACACAAGCCCCGGTTCCGGTTAATCTGGCTGGTGCATATTGTAGCAACCATAGTAGGGCTTTTTCAACTTCAGGATATTGAGTTCGCACGACTTTTTCGCAATCGTTTGCAAACGGTTGATTCAAAAGTTCGGCAAGGGATCTTTTTTCTGTATTGCGTGGCAAATCGGGAGCGCTAAAAACTACTGCAGTAGAAATCGCAGTTTCAGGTTTTAGTACCACATAATATTTTTCTTGTGGTTCGCAGTATTGAATTTTTTCACCCACACCTTCTGCAAAAGCGGCTTTGCCATAAACAAAGATAGGCACGTCAGCCCCAAGTTTTAGCCCAAGTTCGGCAAGTTCATCAATGGATAAATGGGTTTGCCATAAATAGTTTAAAGCAAGCAGAGCCGTTGCGGCATTGGATGAGCCACCGCCAATCCCACCGCCCATTGGAAGAATTTTATCTAAATGAATTGTTGCGCCGAGCGTACAGCCTGTTTTTTCTTGTAGGAGCGTGGCTGCACGATAGATTAAGTTTTGCTCTAGAGGTAAGCCTGGAATTTCTGGTGTAATATGGATTTGTCTATCTTGGCAAATATCAATGGTGAGCCAATCGCCGAAATCAAGAAATTGGAAAAGAGTTTGTAATTCGTGGTAGCCGTTTGGCAGTTTACCGTTTATATAGAGAAATAAATTGAGTTTTGCGGGGCTTGGAAAGCGGTTAGGCTTTCCAAGAGAAGTTGAAAGTGCGGTCGAAAAGTGATGAGTTTTCATTAGAACGCCCATTCATCCACACGAATTTTTAGGGTTTGCGATGTGCTTTTGTTCTTTAACAGAATATTTTCAGGCATCGAATTATCGGCATGATAACTTAAGTAATCGGCTGTCCACATCGAGCCATCAAGTGGGTAGCTAAATTCGGATAAAAGATGATTCGTTCCAACTTGGTAATCTGCGTTATCTGCTGGCTGACCTTTTAACCAATAAGATAAGTGCTCTAATGGCACATCCATTCCGATGATTTCGCGTAACAATAATTTGGCATTTTTATCAGATTGTTGATTGCCTTTATTATCTGAAATCGTCATGCCATTAGGATGCATTTCCATAGTTAGCGTCGTTTTGCTAATCAGAGAATAAAGTTTTAACTTATAGGCTTTAGGGTTTTGATATTGCCATTCAAAGCGACTAGAAAAACGCTCTTGTGGACTGATGTAACCAATTTGTCCTTTTGTGCTATAAGATTGAATTTGTTTGATTTTTTTGAGGTGCTGTTGCCACGTAATATCGTTCTTATCAATATGTTGAACATCTGTTGGGCGTTCTGAATCAAGGGTACAAGCAGACAAGATCACACTTGCAAATACAGGTGCGAGAAGAGATTTTAATAATTTCATAACAAAATATTTACTAAAAAATTGCACATATTGTAAGGGTTAGTTTACTTTTAGTAAAGCTTGATTAAGCATTTAAGCGAGTTTTCTCGGCTTTCACTGCGGCAATTCTTCGACGTGTTAATTCATCTCGAATACCTTGCTTTTCAAATCCATCGGAAATCACTTGTTGCACATCAACGGCTAGAGCAGCTTGATAAAGTGTTTTGAGGTAATCAATTTGCGGATATTCTTTATTTTCAAAGCCAGTTCGTCCGCGAGTATCAGATAAACATACCAATAAAAATTCCTCAAATCGCTGAGGCTTGCGCCAAACATCAAAAGTATTAAAGAGTTTCACTACTGTTTCTGGGCGAAGTTCTAATGCTTTGTGTGCATGCGTGTGATATTCGCAAGTTAATTCGCCTAATTCTTGAAGATAATTAGGGACTCTAAGGCGTTTGCATAATGAACGAGTCGGTTTAATCCCCGCTTTTTCATGTCCATGATGACTAGGCCACATTTCTTTTGGGGTAAGGGCTTTTCCAAGATCATGACAAATCGCAGCAAAACGGACCGCACTTTTATTCAAATTGCTATTTTTTGTAAGCTTAACGGCTTGTTGCAATACGAGCATGGTATGAACAAAGCTATCAATTTCAGGATGATATTTGGCTGGGCTCGGTACACCATCTAAGGCGGCAATTTCAGGGAAGAACACTTTGAGCGCGCCAACTTGATGCAGCGTTTCAAAATAAATTTCAGGATGCGGTTCGTTTAATGCTTTTTCTGTTTCCATCCAAACACGCTCAGCCGTTAGGTGGGCGAGTTCGCCTTGTTCAGTAAGTTCAGCCATTAATTTAAGGGTTTCTTTGGCAATAGAGAAACCTAAATGATGAAAGCGAGCAGCAAAGCGAGCAACACGTAATACACGAAGTGGATCTTCAGCAAAAGCGGGGGAAATATGACGTAAAATACGTTGGTGAATATCTTCTACGCCATGATAAGGATCGTGCAGTTTGCCATCTTTGTCTTGGGCAATGGCATTAATTGTGAGATCTCGACGAATTAAATCCTGTTCAAGCGTAATATCATCTGAAAAATCACAAATAAACCCAGTGTAGCCTTTGCCTGATTTTCGTTCTGTACGGGCAAGCGCATATTCTTCATGGCTTTCAGGATTGAGAAAAACAGGGAAGTCTTTGCCAACTTGTTGGTAACCTTGAGCTAGCAACATTTCTGGTGTGGCACCCACGACAATCCAGTCACGATCTTTAATCGGTAAACCTAAAAGTTGATCACGTACAGCACCGCCGACAAGATAAATTTCCATTTTGCTCTCCCGTCAAAATATAAAGAAAAGGTAGGCAAAAGCCTACCTCAACGATGAATCATTACCAGCTATCACGGCGTTTACGTCTAGGTAAAATGTAAGGTAATACAAGACCAATTAACAAACCTACGCCCAACACAGAACCACCATAGATAAACCATTGAATTGCGATTTCACGTTTATTGGCATCAAGCATGGCTTCTAAATCACGATTTTTATTTTTCGTCATTTCTAATTCACGTTTAAGTTGTGAATTTTGCTCAAGCAAT
>JAGZRY010000181.1 GCA_018381425.1 Haemophilus parainfluenzae | reverse complement strand
ATAGCGGATTATGTGTAAATTCTTGCGCAGTGCTGCGCCATTATACCGCGCTGCGAATTGTAACATAATCCGAAAAACCATTATGCGAAATTAGTTATCGGGTTAGTGAAAGCTACGTATTAATAAGATCACAGAGTTATGCACAGGTCACTAATATCATTCAAGCGATGCAAAATCTAGTTTCGCAACACTTTGCAATAAGATTAAATAATGATTTATACACTCTAAAGTTGTTATGTAAGGAAAAAATAAAGAAGTTTATATGTATCAAATAATGACAACGCTACGTGAATTCTGCGTTATTTTATGAGGTGAATATCATCAGATTTGAAAAAGAAAAACGTAAATCTCAGGGATTAAGATTTACGTTTTTGATGAATGGTATTTGTGTGACTATGTCACGATATGTATAAGGTTAAGATAACAGTTTTGCTCCGTATCCATAAACCTGTTGCAGTAAATTCAGTTTGGTTAGATTATCCGAATATTCCTCTGCTAACTGTTGTAAACTTTCTTCAAATTTAACCGCACTTTGTTCTAATTTACGTTGGCGATATTTTTGCCATTTGATTTGCTCAGCACGATTTAGGGTTTTGTAGAAATGTCTTGCACGATAATGGAATAACAATTCAGGAATTCGTTTATCTTCAAATGCTAAACCATGCTCAGCTAATTTTTCAGGTGGTAAATCACGTAAAATAGCCATATTGTTTTTATCGGCATTACTAAAGAAACCGTTATAAAGTTCAGTTTCTACATTATCACTTGGCTCAAATTCGCGCTCTTCTGAGAAGATTTCAATAACTTTCTCGCGTATATCTAAGGATTGACGCAATTTTGCTAAATTATCTAAGCATTGTTGTCTGTCTATCCCTAAACGAGTTGCATTTTCTGGCAGTAACGTTTTTGCAGGAGCCAAAATTGGGCATTTATTAATATGAACCAATTTCAATGGAACTGATGAAACTCCCCTTTCTTCTAGCTCGCTTTTCTTGGTATATAAATCTTGTCGCAAATCAACCGCACTTTTACTGAGTAAATTATCAATATCACCTGATAAATCACAGACGATTACGGCATTTTGATTAGTTGGATGCCATGCTAATGGTGCTACCCAAGCACAATTGCCGCGATAATTCCCTAGCATGCCCGAAACATGCACTAATGGTGTCATTTCCGCGGTATCGATCAGTTTCTCAATTTCCTTTTTACCTCTATGCTCAAAGAAGAATTGAAATAATTTAGGCTGCTTTTCTTTGATTAATTTAGCCATGGCAATAGTTGCATACACATCCGCCATCGCATCATGGGCATTTTCATGCTCAATACCATTTGCTTTGGTTAGCTTTTCTAAGCGAAAGCTTGGCATACCATCATCGTCATAAGCCCAATTTATCCCTTCTGGACGCAAAGCATAACAGGCTCGTACCAAATCCAGTAAATCCCAACGAGAATTGCCATTTTTCCAGCTATACTCGTAGGGATCAATGAAATTACGATAAAAGGTATAGCGAGTCATTTCATCGTCATAGCGAATGTTGTTGTAACCCATCACACAAGTATTAGGTTGTGAAAACTCATCTAGAATTTTTGCGGCAAATTCAGGTTCAGGAATCCCCTTCTCATTACATTCTTGTGGCGTGATACCTGTGACCATTACAGCTTCCGGAGCTGGCAAATAATCATTGGTTTGCTTGCAATACAACATAATAGGCTCACCAATGATATTGAAATCTGCATCGGTACGAATACCGGCAAATTGAGCTGGACGATCACTTGCCGGATTGATACCAAAACTTTCGTAATCGTAGATAAAAAAACTAAAATTGTTTGCCATAATTAAGCCAAAATTTTATCTAAATAATATAAACAGAAAATTGCTGAAAGGCTGACAAAAACACCAAACCAGTTGATTTTACTGATTTTTTCTTTAAAGAAAAATGCGCCGGTGATGGTGCCTAAACAAATAACACCAATATTCATTCCCGCAAAAACTAAGGTTGGGTTTTGTCCGAAGCTTTGGTGCGCTTTAATGTAAAACAGGATGTTGAAGAAATTCAATATACCTAAAATAATTCCACCAATAAAGCTTGGCACTGTCCACTGAGTGCGTTTTAGGAATAAATACAGGAACATGACACAAGCGGCTAATGAGAAAGCGATGAATAATGTGGTTGGGAATGCTCCCCCGCTTTTGGCCACTTGTTTGAATAAGATATCAATGGTTCCATAGCCAAACCAAACACCGATTAAGCCTAAAATACCTTTAAATGTGACCGCACTTTGTTCATTCGATTTGTTCAAAATACAGAATAAACCGATGAATGCTAAAATAATGCCAACAATTTTAGGCTGACTTAATGTTTCATGGAAAATAATAAAAGAGGCAACAATCGGTAGAAATAACGATAAGCGTTGTGCGGCATCTGAACGAACGATGCCTGCAAATTCAACCGCTTTAGACATAATAATAAATACAGTCGGCAATAAAATACCTAACGCCAGGAAAATAGGTGTGCTATCACTTTGTGCTAGATATTCGGTAAATTCTAATCCTTTGAAATCAGGTTTGAGTAAGAAATAGCTTAATGAAATGGCGACAATATAGTTGAACGCTATTGCTTGTTCAATAATGATGTTTTTCTTGCGGGCAACTTTGAGTAATACCGATACGGCAACACTACATAGAATGGCTAAAATAAGGTTGTGCATAATTTGTCCTAAACTTTCATAAAAATAACAATGAAAAAAGCGGTCAATTGCTTTGACCGCTTTAAAAACTACTCTGTTGCGCCAAAGCCACGCAAACCAACCACATGAACTTGTTCTTGGTTGCCGGCGATTTTACGCACCAATTTATAGGTTGTCCCTTTTTCAGGGCTAATGTTTTCCGGTGCTGCGATAAGTAATTGCATATCCAAACGTTCGCAAAGTTCGAACAAGGTGGAAATAGATTTACCATCCAAACGCGCAGCTTCATCCAAGAATAGTAAACGACATGGCACGATGTCTTTACCGCGAATACGGCGGCTTTCCTCTTCCCAGCTTTGTACAACCATTAATAGGATTGACATACCCGTACCGATCGCTTCACCTGTTGATAATGCGCCACTTTCAGCACGTAACCAACCATCTGCACCACGGAATACTTCAACTTCTAACTCGAGGTAATTACGGTAATCCAATAATTCTTCACCGATAGTTTGTGCTGTGCGTTGGCCCATATCAATATGCGGGTTAATGCGTTGATAAAGTTTCGCAATGGCTTCAGAGAAGGTAATACGATTATCACTGAATAAATCTTGATATTCTTCCTGTTTACCTGACAGCGCATCAAGCAACATCGCATGTGTATCGCGAATATTGACCACTAAACGTACCGATTTCACCTGACCAAAAGCAATATTTTGTAGACCTTGGTTCAACATGCGAATACGATTTTGTTCACGTTGAATGGTTTTACGCATAATATTCGCTACACTTTCAGAGCTGATCGCCAATTTTTTCTCACGGCCAGTTAATTCTTCTGTTAAGCGATTAAGCTCAATTTCCATTTGCTCAATTGCATCAATCGGATCATCTGTTTTAATAATATCCTGACGAATACGTTCACGAAGATGTTGATAGACAGCAATAAAGAAGCAGACTTTATTTTCTGGTTTACGGCTATCTTCAGAAATACGCAATGCATCGCGGAGATATTCATTATCTGCTACCGCAGTACGTAACGCACCTAAGGCTTTATCCGACATTGAACGTAATTCATCGGCAGATAAATAAGCTAATTCACGACGATTGAGTCGTTTTTCCACATCGGAATTACGAGATAAACGCAGAACCACGCACCAGCTGACTTTCGCAGCTACAACCAATTCACGTTGAGTTTTGTAATCACGTTCCGCTTTGCGAATGCGTTTATTTAAGTTCTCCGCTTCGCTTTCAATAAGCGTTAATTGTTTTTCAACATAAGAACGACGTTGACGACTGGTTGAAAGTTGTTTATATAACTCATCACGACGATTTCTCGCACGTTCCTCTGCCCCTTCATCAGCACGCACGCCCAATTCACCAATCTCAGCAATTAATTCTTTTAACAATTGATTTTTACTGTCATAAGAACTTTGCAATTGGATAAATACTTGGTTGTATTGTGCAAATTGGCTTTGTTTTTGACGTAATTGTTCACGTTGAGCATCACGTTGTGACTGCAATTGTTCCAAACGTTGACGAAGTTGCTCATTAAGCTCTGA
>JAGZRY010000180.1 GCA_018381425.1 Haemophilus parainfluenzae | reverse complement strand
CACGGGTGTTATCATCTTCACCGTTATTAACTACGGTTTAACTTACATCGGTGTAAACCCTTACTGGCAATATATCATTAAAGGTAGCATTATCATCCTCGCGGTTGCTATCGACTCCTTAAAATACGCGAAGAAAAAATAATTAAAAACAACAATAAAAATAACCGCACTTTAGCAATAAAGTGCGGTTTTATTTTGAGGTAAATTCTCAAAACAAAAAAGCGAGTCTCTCTGCTCGCTTTTTTAATCGAATCGATTACTTGTATTCATCTAACCATTTCAATAAAATCGCTTCAAGAATACTCTCGTTAGATTTCATTGGATCATCATCAAAACCGTCTAGTTCACAAATCCACTTATGCAAATCCGTGAAACGTACCGTTTTAGGATCTAAATCTGGATTACGATCATAAAGCTCTTCTGCAATAAGTTGTGCATCAGTCCATTTCATTAGTGAGCCGCCTCATTCGCATGGTTAATATTATATTTAGGGATTTCCACCACTAAATCTTCATCACCCACGACACATTGGCAAGAAAGGCGGCTATCCATTTCTAAACCCCATGCTTTATCTAACATATCTTCTTCTTGATCGCTGGCTTCATTCAATGAATCAAACCCTTCACGAATAACCACATGGCACGTTGTACAAGCACAAGAACCATCGCAAGCATGATGAATTTCTACGCCAGCATTATGTGCCACTTCTAATAAGTTGTCGCCTGCTGCTGCATCAACCACCATACCCTCTGGACAGAATTCTTCATTCGGTAAAAAAATCACTTTTGGCATATTACTTTCCTCAATATAAAAAACTCGTTAATTTATAACCGCACTTTATTGCTCAATATCTGATACAGATTTACCTGTCAGCGCTTGATTAATGGATTTATTCATTCGTCTTGCCGCAAATTCTTGAGTCGCGATATCAAGGGCTTTGATTCCCTGAACGATAGCATGACGATCTGTACCTTCTTTTACATCCATTAATTGTTTCAATGCATTTTCAATTTGGCGGAATTCAGCTTCGGTTAATAAGTCTGCCCCATCTTGCTGTAAGGCCACAATCACGCTTTCAATTACACGATCAGCCTCAACACGTTGCTCGGCTAATTCACGTGCTTGCATATCATCTTGTGCATTATCAAAAGAAGCTTTAATCATTGCCGTTACTTCTTCATCCGTTAAACCATAAGAAGGCTTAATTTGAATCGATGCTTGAACTTTTGTGGATTTTTCCATGGCAGTCACACTTAATAAGCCATCTGCATCCACTTGATAAGTCACTCGAATATGAGCCGCGCCTGCCACCATTGGCGGAATACCGCGCAATGTAAAACGACCTAAAGAACGGCAATCATCCACCAACTCTCGTTCACCTTGTACCACATGTACAGTCATTGCAGTTTGACCATCTTTAAAGGTAGTAAATTCTTGCGCGCGAGCCACTGGAATCGTGGTGTTACGTGGAATAATTTTCTCCACTAAACCACCCATGGTTTCAATACCTAAAGAAAGTGGCACAACATCGAGTAACAACATATCGCTGTCATTTTTGTTGCCCACTAAAATATCTGCTTGGATAGCCGCACCTAAGGCAACTACTTTATCTGGGTCGATAGAGGTTAATGGTGTTTTACCGAAGAATTCACCCACTTGTTCACGTACGTAAGGCACGCGAGTTGAGCCTCCAACCATAATCACTTCCTGTACGTCTTCAGCTTCAACATGCGCATCTTTCAATGCTCGACGGCAGGTTAATAAAGAACGTTTTACCAATGAGTGGATTAATTCATTGAATTGCTCACGACTTAACTCACCTTCAAATCCGCGCCAAGAAATGACTGCACTTTGTGCACTTGTTAAGGCAATTTTAGTTTGTGTGGCTAAACTTAAAAGTTCACGTTGCTCATTCACATTTTGTGATTGAATACCCGCTTGTTCAATAATCCAATCGGCAATTAAATGGTCAAAATCATCACCACCTAAAGCAGTATCCCCACCTGTTGCTAAGACTTCAAATACGCCTTTAGACAAGCGTAAAATTGAGATATCAAAGGTACCGCCCCCTAAGTCATAAACAGCAATGACACCTTCTTTTCCGCTATCTAAGCCATAAGCCACTGCTGCAGCAGTGGGTTCATTTAATAAACGTAATACATTTAACCCTGCAAGACGTGCTGCATCTTTCGTACTTTGGCGTTGAGCATCATCAAAATAAGCAGGTACGGTAATCACCACGCCAGAAAGCTCACCTGCAAGTCGTTGTTCTGTAATATGATTTAAACGAGATAAAATATCCGCAGAGACTTCGATTGGGCTTTTTTTACCTTGATGTGTCACCAATAATGGCAACCCATTTTCACTTGCCACAAATTCATAGGGTAAATTGGTATAACGAGATTGCACATCATCAAGGCTACGTCCAATCAGACGTTTCACAGAAATAATCGTATTTTTAGGATCAATTGCAGCTTTTGCGAATGCTTCTGTACCAACAAGTTTTTCATTTTCACCATAGTAAACGACTGAAGGCACAAGGCTTCTGTCTTGTTCATCATTCAAAATGGTGGCGTGACCGCTACGCACTGCGGCAACTAAAGAGTTTGTTGTACCTAAATCAATCCCTACCGCAAGACGATGTTGATGTGGTGCAGCCGTTTGTCCTGGCTCTGCAATTTGGAGTAATGCCATATCTCTTTTTATCTCTAATAATTAATTCGTTAAGGGCTCGTTATGCCACTGAATAAGCTTGTGCAAATTTATCTTGTTCGGTGAAACTTGCGTTGTAATGGGTTTCAATGTTGACTTCGCGTCGTTCACGCTGATTAATATCAGTCGTCTTATCTTCTGAAAGCTCGGGTGTAAAAACAATCATGTGATTACCATCGAGTTGTTTTACATCTTCTTGCCAATTTTGCCAAAATAGATTTTGGTAAAATGCTTCAATGTCACTATTTAATGCCCAAGCTAAGAAATCCGTATAGGTAAAATTTAAATCATGCCAAGTTAAATCTTTTGGCGAAAAATAATAAATCTTGCCAATATTAGAACCTAAAGAGCCACCATTTAAAGCAAAATAACCACCAATGACATCGTCCGCAACAAGCAAATATTTTGGTTTATCACCTGATTGATTAAAGGATTTGCTGAAATTCCAGTCCATTAATCCACGTGGTAATTTAAAACTGCCTGACCCCAATATACGCAACCAACCATGATGGATTAAAATGCCGCCAGTTTCATAAATGACCGCTCCCATTGGAGAAGAAGTAGGCATTTGCATGGTGAAAAGCTCACGTTCTGCACTAGATTGATCTTTTTTAATCACATCACAATGATTACGAGCATGCTCAATCCATTGGGAAATGGTTCCCCAAGCAGATTTTGAGAAATCAGTCAGTTGTTCTAAAGTTTGCATAATCGAGTTTCATTAGTATGAGGGCAATTACCCATTTATCAATAGCGAAAAGGGCGTAATAAACGCCCTCAAGATTATAATTCAAATAGACGTTCTTCTACTTGGCTAATTTCATCCGCCAATTTTTTTAGAAAACGTAATTTATCACAGAACTGTGCAGCAGTTGACCATTGTTGCTCATTTAGTTGTTCTTCAAGTGCGGTCAATATTTCTTTTGTTTCTTTTTTAACGCGTTTCGCAAAGGATTCTAATGCATTTTCATCCTGGCTTTGCTCAATATTTTCGAGTTCTTCTCGCCATTCTAATTGCTGCATTAGGAAGGCCATATCTTGTGTGCTCTTTTGTTCTAAATCCTGTGCTTCTCCCGTATTTAATGCAATAATTGCTTCCGAACGTAAAATTGGGTCTTTCAAGGTTTTTAATGCATCATTAACTTCTGTTGATTTTTGCATTGCAATGCGTTGTTCTTGTGCATCTGCCGTAACAAAATTATCCGGATGCAAACTCTTTTGAAGCACTAAATAGCGTTCAGACAAAAGCGATTGATCAACATTGAAAGCAACGGGCAAATCAAAAATAGCAAAAGGATTTGTCATCTTTATTCCTTAAACATGGAAACTTTCACCACATCCACATGATTCTTTCACATTTGGATTGTTATATTTAAAGCCTTCGTTCAAGCCTTCTTTGACATAATCTAGCTCAATGCCATCTAAATAAACCAAGCTTTTTGGATCGACTATGACTTTCACGCCATGCTGCTCAAAAACAAGATCGTCATCATTGAGCACATCAACGAATTCAAGCACATAGCCTAAACCCGAACAACCTGATGTTTTCACA